>DOMW01000189.1:3339-9302 GCA_003510345.1 Clostridiales bacterium
GTAAGCGTTTCATAGCCTATGGAAAGCGCGTTGCACACCCGCTTATAATTTGTTTCCTTGTTCGCCACGCTGTGCTCGCGCGTCCTGCTTAGGTTCAGTGAGGCGTACACGCCCGGGCTTTTGCCACCCACACGCGTGGTAAAGCCATGCTTTAAAAACCCTTCCCGCAAAAAGGACGGGATCTGGTAAAACAGCACGCCCCCCTCATTTTTTTGTGTAAACCCATAGCCTACTTCTTGTTTATAGTTTTGCATATTACCTGTCTATCGCCTGTTGCAACCTGTTCAGCTCCTCGCGGAATGTGTTGATATCCTTAAACTGCCTGTAAACGGACGCGAAGCGCACATAGGCCACTTCATCCAGCTTGCGCAACCCTTCCATTACGATTTCACCCACTTCGTGGGATGTTACCTCATGCTTTGGCGAGCTGTACACCTCGCGCTCGATCTCGTTGATGAGCGACTCGATGTTGTCATAAGACACTTCCCGCTTTTCGCACGCCTTTATAATACCGCGCTTCACTTTTTCTATATCAAAGCTCTCGCGCTTACCGTCTTTTTTGATCACAAAAACAGGCAGGCTTTCCACTTTTTCGTAAGTTGTAAAGCGTTTTCCGCAAGCGAGGCATTCCCGCCGCCTGCGAATAGAAGATAAATCGTCCACAGGCCGGGAATCCACCACTTTACTTTCCGTGTGGTCACAATAGATACACCGCAAATAAATCACCCCCACATACTGTTGCGCAAATCTGTTCCATAGGTACTATTATAGCATAGGTTCTCAGACGTGCGCTACATTTTGTGGAATCCCCGCCATTTTCTTTCTATATTGGCTCATTCATTCGCCGGCCGCTTTGCTCATTTGACTTTTTGATTTTATCGAGCACCCGTTTCAAGCGCTTTGAAATACTGGATTGTGTCACGCTAAAAGCATACGATAACTCTTTTTGCGTGTGCTCGCGCGTACCAAAAAGCCCGAAACGCAAAGAAATCAGCCTGCGTTCTTCGTGGTTTAAGCACTGTAATATCTTTATCATTTCCTGCCCGTTTTCGCCGCGCATCACCTCGTCGAGCACCGATTCGCTTTGCATCGTCACATCATAAGCGACCGTTTGGCTGTCAAAAGGCAGTTCCCTTAAATAATGATTCGCCTTCCGGAAGTACATCAGTATTTCATTTCTGGAACAATGCGCGATAAACGTTTCCAGTTTTGTATCATAAGAGCTGTCAAAATGATCGACCGCCTTCACCAGGCCGATATACGCGATGGAGGTCAGCTCTTCCGCCATACTCCAATCAGAAGCGTACCGCCGCGCCACGCTGCGGGCGATCCACATCATTTTTTCAATCAGCTCTTTTCGTTCAATTTCAGCATATTTCGCCATAACTTTCCTCTAAACAGCAGGTTTTACTGTTATGGTACCTTCGAATCGTAGCGAAACTTGTAGATTAGTGTTATTCCCTGCAAGAAAATTTTACGATTCTTCATGTATTACGCAAAAAAAGAAACACTATTGCGTTTCCTTTTTTGATTTACGTGGAGGCTGGCATCGCGTCAGCCTTTCCATAACCCATGCAAATTACAATAGGCAAATACTTCGTATTGATCGCCGTGCAGGTTATATTCCGCTTTCGGCGCATCGCCCGGCGCAAGCATGGCGCGCTGCGTCCGCCCCGGCTCTTCCACGCAGATCCATTCGATGTGGTGCTCTTCGGTCATCGGGTGCGGTATACCGCCCACCTCAACGGTAAGCCCTTCGCCGGTCTTTTTCGCCACTGGCACATGCTTCTCCGCCGCCGCGTCCACCGTATTGGGAATGAGCTGCCCCATCGGCTGCCCGCAGCAAATCAGTTCCCCGCCGCCATCCTTAATGATACCAACAATATTACCGCAAATCGCACATCTGTAAAACGCCCTTTCTTTCATCGTACTCGCTCCTCTTTCTCCATTTTCTATCAATATATGGGGATATAGAACAATATACACCCCTTATATTGATAAACTTGGTAGCGGTACGCTAAACTTCAGAAAAGTACGAATGGTATTTAATCTTATTGGAACCGGGAAAAAGATGGTCGTGCAGGTCCATAAAATAATCGTCCGTCATACTCGCGATATAATCCACAACGATCTGGTTTGGCTCTTCACTCCGATATTGTTCCCTTTTTTCCCGCTCGTCGGGAAAACCTTTGTACAATATACCTATGTGGTGGCGGAATATGGGCGAGCTTTCGTTCCCTGCACTAAGGTTCCCGAGCAATTTTTCATACACCCTGCCGAACATGACCTCAAGCGCCGGGTACGGCCCGCTTTTGTCTTGTGGTTTATAAATCTTATGAAAATTTAATTCTTTTTCATAGGAAAGGGCTTCCGCGACCTCATGCCTGAGCACAAGGCAGGGCTTGCCATAGCTTTCGGAAACAATACTTCCTATGAGGTTTGATATAAACTCCGCGTTTGTCGCGCCCAGCACTTCATTTGCCCCGAACGGTTCTTCAAGGTCGATGCCCAAAATTGCGGCGTCCTGCCTGTCCTTGCCTAAATAAGCGATCACGTCGCTGATACGTACCGCGCAGCCTTCCAATGTAAACGGGACAAGCGTCTTCGTCTCTCCTTCCCTCGTATAACACCGCTCAGCGCGGGCGTCAAATTCCTGGAACAGCCTCTCGGCGCTTTCGGCTTTATATTGATACGGGTGATACTCCCCCCGCACCTGTTCCCCATTGTGGCACAAAATACCGTCCAGCGTTTGCAGTGAAAGATTTAATTGAAGCAATTTGTCCAGAATGCGAACACTGTGCACATTGTGGTTGAAATAACGGCCGGTGTGTTCAAAGAAAAGCGCGGATAAAAAACGTTCGCCCGCGTGGCCAAACGGCGTATGCCCCAGGTCGTGCCCCAATGAAACCGCTTCGATCAAGTCCTGGTTTAGGTTGAGCATCCTACCGATATTGCGCGCGATACGCGAAACGATCTGCACATGCAGTACACGCCTTGTGATGTCATCATTTTTATAAAGGCTGAATACCTGCGTCTTATCCGCGTACCGGTTGAAATACCGGCAATGCAAAATACGTTCGGCGTCCTTTATAAAATTAGGCCGCGCGACATGGAATTTCTCTTTTTTCCGGCGGACGGCCTGTTTGTCCTTGCACGCATACACGGAAAGCGCATCCTGCCTTTTTACCTGGTCTTCATAAAGCGTGCCGAACATTTCATCGCTGTATCTTTGGAAATGCAGTTTTTTTTCTTCCATCCGGCTGTTCTCCATAACATAATGATAGGGTAATTATAGCACTATATTTATACTGACCACAAGTTTCCGCATATGTAGGTGGGCATTGCTTTCTCTACTTCAATCACAGTGGTGTGCCGTTTGATACGCGCTTGCCCCGCCGGGCGTCTCTCCACTTTCTCTATTTTCCCCCGCCCGCGTGACGGACGGCCCACCATCACCTTTTCCGCGCGCAGCGCGGTAAAGGCTGAACCCATCAACATCAGAAGTCTGTACCGCCCGGCGAACCAACACCTACGCCGCTTATATTACGAAAATAATAAAAACAAGCCCCGCGAGAGCAGGGCCTATTTTCAGTTTGTTATTTATGAGCCGTGGATGCTGCCACGCCGGTCAATACTTGTCGCTGCCGACAGCCTCCGTAATATCATCTAAGTTCGGCGTAGTATAGACGGACTGTGCCGACACAGGGGAAGCATGAGCGAACTCTTGCGCGCCGCCCCTAAGCTTAAACTGCGCGATCAACTCTTGCAGCATAGTGGACTGGCTGCTCATCTCCTCCGACGCCGCCGCGCTTTGCTGCGCGGTCGCGCTGTTCTGCTGCACCACCTGCGCCACCTGGTCTACGCCAATGTTGATCTGCGAGATACCCGCCGACTGTTCCTCCGAAGACTGCGCGATCTCCGCGACGATCACATGGCTCTCATTGATGCCGATCACGATTTGCTCCAGGCTGGTTGCGGTTTCTTCGGCGATTTTAGCGCCATATTCCGATTTCTCCATAGAGTTCTGGATCATTTCACCCGTATCTTTGGCGGCTTCCGCGCTCTTTGCGGCGAGGTTCCGTACTTCTTCCGCCACTACGGCAAACCCTTTGCCGTGCTGCCCGGCGCGCGCCGCTTCCACGGCGGCGTTCAATGCCAGTATGTTCGTCTGGAACGCGATGTCGTCTATCGTCTTGATGATCTTACTGATAGACTGGCTGGCGTCGTTGATATCCTTCACCGCTATCATCATTTCACCCATCTGCCGGTTCCCTTTTTCCGCGTCGGTCTTTATTGTGTCCGCCAGCGTTGAGGCTTGGTTTGCCAACTCCGCGTTCTCCCGTACTTTATCCGCCATCTCGGTGATAGAGCTGGAAATCTCCTCTATGGAAGCGGCCTGTTCGGTAGCGCCCTGCGCCAGCGCCTGCGCGCCGTCCGCCACCTGCTTGGAACCGGTGGAAACCTGCACCGTGGAATTGTTGATCTCCGTAAACATCTGGTTCAAGTTAACCGTCATCTGCTTGATCGCGTTGCCAAACGTATCGACCTCGCCGAGCGTCTCCACTTCAAATGTCAGATCTTGCTGCGCCACCCGATTCACCGCACCGCCGTAATATACAAATTTGCGCATCATTTGCGTAAACGCTTTCATTGTCTGCCCAATCTCATCTTTACCCTGCGAAATGCGGTCACAGTTTGCCCATTCATCATCCCTGAACTGCAAGTTGCCCGTTTCGCCCGCCTGCTTGATATAGCCCGCCATCGAATTGATCGGCTTGCTTATGAGCCCGGAAATGTAGAACGCGAGGACGAGCGCGATCACCACACCGGCTGCCAACGCCACGATGATGATGATAAGCATCATTCTGTAGGTATTGTCTATCGAAATACTTAAATCATGCACCATGGTGTCGCATATTTCCGTGGCGAGCAACAGGTTTTCTGTGATGGGTACGACGCTGTCGGCCGCGCCGTTTTGAAACACCTCATATGCGCCGTCAAAATTTCCGGCGTCTACAAACCCATACAGCGATTCTTTCATCTGCGCGAAAGGCCCCAGCCAGGTGTCTTTCACCGTGAAATAAGCTGTCTCACTGGACTCATCGATGATCGTGGTCTCATATGCCGCAAAGTCATCCAAAACCGCAGTGTCACTGTCCTTCACACCCTGTATAATGCGGGCGACCGCTTCCGGGTCCTCCTGCGAAAGGAACAGGTTGCGAAGGTCGTTGCGCTGCATCGCGAAAGTCTCACGGATATCCGCAAGCGCCTCCACCGCGGTAAAACCCATTTCATACATTTCGGTCGCGGCCGTATCCATCCGGAGCATACCAAAAATGCCCACGACGCCCACAACGCCCATCAACGCGATCGCGATAAGGAAACTGACAATCAATTTCTTTGAAATTCTCATGTTTTTCATTACAAAAAACCCCCTGAATAATGTTTGCAGCTTGTAATGATACGGTGATGCTGCTGCGCCATAAAACGGCAAAAACCCAACCGCTTATCCCGGAAATACTGGCATGATCTGACGGCAATCAAATTAGCAATAATAAGCCTAAAAATGCAGCCTGCAAGAAAAAAGCCGGAATCCCCCAATCGGATTACTATATGGCGGTTATACTGCAATGATGTGAGATAATAGCACGAGACGATAACTTACAATATAGGAATATAATAACAAAGAAATCTATATTTTGCAATGGAAAGAACCATATTTATTTTACTGCCCGCCGTGGCAGACGGTAGTACAATCATTAACTGGAACATTTTACGCACGATGAATTAATTTTACCGCCTTCTTAGTAAGCACTGATTAATGCAAGCCGCGCGTTTTTTAGCCTTTTTGCAAGGGATAGTTCTATAAGGTTTGTCTATGTCGCCGTTAGGTAAGCGGGATTTGAACCCGCCCCTGCACTGTTATTAAAACGGAAACACTTTCCACCGTGGAAAGTTATGAC
>DOMW01000189.1:9346-13318 GCA_003510345.1 Clostridiales bacterium
GACCTTAGTTATCTGGGAAGACTCACGATTCAGCAATGTAGACCAGAATACGGGATTGTTGAGATATGTTTGTATATTTGTATAGTTGTAGGGCATAGCTTTCCGCGATTGTTCTTACCTTTGTTTTTGAGGGAGTTTTTAGAACCGTAGGTTCTGAACCGCCGGAGGCATATATTGCGCCGCAGGTTCCTTGTTCCCGCTTCGTTATGGGTTCGGGCGGCGTGCCTTACGGCATTTGCCCTCGCCTCATACTCAGCGGGTGCTGCACTCGCTGCATCGCCCATCGGGGCGCGCTCGTTCCGCACCCCACAGAGGAATACCAAAAAGTAAACGCAAGATATTCGCACAATAAAATATAGGTTCGTATTTGGACGGGCTTCCCTAACCGAAGCATATGCAAACATTGTCGAATAGCCGTCTGCAACGAACCCAAAAGATGCGCAACCCGAATTGATCAGCACTTACCTAAAGATCATAATACATATCGTACTCCACAGGCTGCGGCAATTGGTTATACCGTGCGGATTCTGCCCGCTTTTGCTTGATCCATATCTCAATCAGCCTGGGTGGGAAAACACCGGATTTTGTAAGGTAATCGGAATCCGCTTCGAGCGCGTCCAGCGCTTCGTCCAGATTCCTGGGCAGCGATTTTATTTTCGCTTTTTCGTCGTCCGGCAGGTTATAAAGGTTGAAATCGTAAGGGCCGAATCCTTCTTTTTGCGGGTCGATTTTGTTCAGTACGCCGTCGATCCCGGCCATCAGTATAGCAGAGTACGCGTAGTAAGGGTTGCAGGTCCCATCTGGTGAACGCAGTTCAAATCGTTTGTCTTCCGGTGCTTTGGCGTAAGCGGGAATGCGGATGACCGCGCTTCGATTGGAGGTCGCGTACCCAATGGTGACCGGGGCTTCATAACCCGGTACCAGCCTTTTGTACGAGTTGGTGCTGGGGTTGGTAAACGCACAAAGCGACGGCGCGTGCGCAAGCAGCCCACCAATAAAGTACAGCGCGGTTTCACTCAACTGGGAATAGCCGTCCTTGTCGTAAAACACGGGCTTGCCGCCTTTAAAAAGGTGCATATGGACATGCATGCCGTTGCCCGCCTCGCCAAAGAGCGGCTTGGGCATAAACGTAACGGTTTTGCCTTCCGCGATGGCGGCGTTTTTTATGATATACTTTGCCATCATCGTTTTGTCGGCCATTTCCCGCATACCACCAAACTCCACTTCGATCTCAAGCTGCCCGGGGCCGCCCACTTCGTGGTGGTGGTACTTCACTTTGATATCCTGCTTTTCCATCAGCATGGATACACGGCTTCTGAACCCGCTCAGCACATCCATCGGCGGCGCCATGTGGTAACCGCCTTTCAAAGAAAGCTTGTACCCGAGGTTTTCGTATTCGTCGCCTTTGTTCCATTCCGCCTGCGCCGTATCCACATTGAATTTTGCCATGTTGGGCGATACGCAGTAGCTGACATGGTCGAACACATGAAACTCAAATTCCGGGCCGATCCGCATTTCATCCGCAATCCCCGTGGACTTTAAATATTCTTCCGCGTGAATGGCCACATTGCGGGGGTCCTGGTCAAACCGGCGGTTTTCCGGCAGATCGATCACATAGACATCCCCGATCATGGAGAGCGTAGGAACCTCGGCAAACGAGTCCACATACGCAGTGGAAAGATCGGGTATAAACACCATATCACTTGATTCAATGGGCGCGAAGCTGTAATTGGAACCGTCGAAACCTACGCCATACTTCATGGTCTGTTCGGTGAACCGGCCCACCGGCATTGTTAAATGCCGCCAGCGGCCATTTAAGTCGATCATCATAAAATCGACCATTTGAATCTCATTTTTCGTACAAAAGTCTTTTGCTTCCTTTAACGTTGAAAACATAAAAAACCCCTTTCCAAAACTGACGATACTGTTCTTTCCTTTCATATTAATATAAATGGCCGGATATTTGCAAGTAAAAGGATGGATATGCTCACATAAAACTGTTATACTACTGTTATGCACAAGTTAATACCAATATCATTTAGCTGTTTGAAAGCGAGTAACCAATATGAAAACTACCGCGTTACGGTTATATGGCAAAAACGACCTGCGTCTGGAAACATTTGAGCTTCCGGCGATTCGCGAAGACGAAATACTGTTTAAGGTGCTGTCCGATTCCATCTGTATGTCCACCTACAAAGCGGTTATACAGGGAACGGCCCACAAGCGTATCCCTGCCGATGTGGACAAAAACCCTACGATGATGGGGCACGAGTTTTGCGGGGAGATCGTTGAAGTCGGGGCAAAATGGAAAGGCAAGTATGCCGCAGGCGATACCTATTCTATCCAGCCAGCACACAACAAAGGCGGCACACTCTACGCCCCCGGGTATTCTTACCGGTATTGCGGCGGCGACGCAACCTACTGCATATTGACCCCCGAGCTGATGGAGATGGACTGCCTGCTCCCCTATGCTGCGGACGCGTACTTTTACGGTTCACTGGCCGAGCCGATGTCGTGTGTAATCCGCGCGTATCACGCGGTATACCATACGGAAATGGGTTCCTACAAAATGGAAGCAGGCATTAAAAAAGGCGGCAATATGGCCATTTTAGCGGGTGTGGGGCCTATGGGCCTCGGGGCCATCGACTATGCGCTGCACAACCCGGGAAAACGGCCGGGGCTGCTTGTGGTAACAGATATCTCGGAAGAACGCCTTGCGCGCGCGCGTGAGCTCTTCACGGTGGAGGACGCGAAGCAGAACGGCGTCAATCTTCACTATCTCAACACCGCTAACATAGACGCAGTGGCCGAACTAATGAAACTGACGGATAAAGGATACGACGATGTGTTTGTGTTCGCGCCGGTAAAGCCGGTCATTGAGCAGGGCGACGCCATACTGGCAAAGGACGGCTGCCTGAATTTCTTCTCCGGCCCAGCTGACCCGTCATTTACGGCGGAAGTAAATTTCTACAATGTGCACTATAATTATACCCATATCATGGGCACGGTGGGCGGCAACAGCGACGATATGCGCGAAGCGCTGCAAATGATGTCCGCTGGCACGCTCACGCCGTCGGCAATGGTAACGCACATCGGCGGCCTTTCAAGCGCGGCGGAGACAACGCAAAACCTGCCGAATATACCGGGCGGAAAAAAACTGGTCTACACGCATATTGCGCTGCCGCTCACGGCAATAGCGGATTTCCATGAAAAAGGAAAGGCCGACCCGCTGTTTAAAAAACTGCACGAGATCGTCAGCAAAAACCGCATGTTATGGAACGCGGAAGCGGAACATTACCTGCTCGCAAACGCGCCAAAGTTTGGTGAGAGCAAATTAACTTAACATGTTGATTTGCTCTAAAATAAGGTTTTTTCGTGTTTTGGAAAAAAGTACTTTTCACCGTTATTTGTTTATGATATAATGATTTGCAATGAGCTTATGGCGCGGTGTTTTCATCGGATGCAGCGCCAGCACCTTCATTCTGGCCTGGTAGTTCAGTTGGTTAGAACGCTAGCCTGTCACGCTAGAGGTCGAGAGTTCGAGTCTCTTCCAGGTCGCCACGGAGGAAACGTATACCGTTTCCTTTTCTGCGGGAGTAGCTCAGTGGTAGAGTGCCACCTTGCCAAGGTGGACGTCGCGGGTTCGAATCCCGTCTCCCGCTCCATCGGCGCCATAGCCAAGTGGTAAGGCAGAGGACTGCAAATCCTTTACCCCCAGTTCAAATCTGGGTGGCGCCTCCACGTCGGAGCGCACTTCGCTCCAAAGGCCCGCACCAAAAGCAGGTGCGGGCCTTTTACGTTCCGTGGCTCCTCCTCTTCCCCACGCGACCCGCGTTGCTGGGCTCGCGCGGGGCCCCCTTTATTAATTCATGATCCTTTTCTGTCCCGCGCCTATATATCACCTAAACAGGCCAACCATTCCACGTCGGAACGCACTGCGCTCCAAAGGCCCGCACCAAAAGCAGGTGCGGG
>DOMW01000189.1:13335-21726 GCA_003510345.1 Clostridiales bacterium
TCTCCCGGCGTAACCGGCGTCGCCATGCCGCCGCCTGCCGCGGTATCCATCGCGGCGGCTTCCACCATAGGATAATAACCACTTCCGCCGTTTTCTTCAATCGAAAGCGGCCGCACGATCTCATAGCCGCCGGACGCCGCCACCGCTTTGGCTTTGGCGTCGATAGACTGCATCGCCTTTCCGAGCGCCTCAATATAAATGGAATCCCTGTCCTGTAAATCAAACGAAAGCGAATAGGTGGAGTTTGCGCCCGCCGCTGTCGCCGCGTCGATCACCGCGCCCACTTTGTCGATTTCGCGGATCGTGACCTTATAGGTGTTATCCATAATATAATTCCCAGCCTTGTCGTAATCCTCATAGATATTGATATTAGAAGTTTCAATATCTTCTTCCTGCACACCCTGCTGCCTGATCGCGTTCAGGAACGCATCCGCGACCGCCGCGTTTTTCTGCTGCGCCTCTTCCGCCGTCGCTCCGGACGACTGCGCCCCAATATACACATAGGCGATATCCGGCGCAGCTTTCACTGTTTCGGTCGCGTTCACAGTCAGCTTACTCTCTTCCGCGCCGCTTTCCGGCGCAGGCAGCGTCGCCTGCGGCAAAGGTGCTTCCCCAGTCGCCTGCGGCATCTGCTGCTCGCAGCCGATCAGCGCAAGCGCGAGCACCGCCCCCAATATGATCCCGATCCATTTCTTCTTCATTGTTCTATTCCTCCAAGATTGTTATATTCCCACCTGCGCTTTGCATCATCGCCGCAGGCACTTACTTAGGTTATCGCTTCAATAAAGTACACTCCGCCGTTTACGCAAATATTACAACTATGAAAAAAAATTTGAGCGCCCGGCACACCACTGCCCGGCGCTTCACAGCATTCTTTTTGAAATGAGTATTTCCCGCAGTTTTTCACGCGCGCGCGAGATGCGCGATTTCACCGTGCCGACGGAGATACGCAGTACTTGCGCGATCTCTTCGTACTTCAGACCCTCTATATCCTTCAGCACAATAATAGGAATGTATTTTTCCGGCAGCATACGAATACAGCTTTTTATTGATTCACCCAGTTCGTTATTTAGAACGTCGCGGTCGGGGTTTCCGTCCCTGCTCACGATCAGGTTTTCAAAGTCTTCTATTTGTGCGTTTGCTTTTTTCCGCCTTAAAATATCCAGGCAGGTATTTGCCGTTACGCGGTACATCCAGGTAGAAAACGCCGACTGAAACGAAAACTTTTTTATGTTGTGGTACATTTTTATGATCGCGTCCTGTGCCGCGTCCTGCGCGTCGTGGTCGTTTCTCATAAATCTATAGGCAATATTATATATTTTTTTCTCGTATGCGCCGATCAAGTCAGAAAATGCCAGATTATCTCCGGCTTGCGCCCGTTTTATGAGTTCTGTTTCCTGCATGCTCTACCTTTCCCAGAAAATGGTTACACAAAATCATACTATATTATAGAGCAAAAACACGGAAATTCCAATAGGACTTTATAAATGGCCGCCGTTTTGCGGAATATTTTACGGGTTGTTTACAATTTATATATTTCATCTTTGCCTTTGCGGGGCGCGGTGGCCTCCCTCGTGCAAAATGAAAAGAGGCCGCAAGATCACAAAATATCTTCATATCTTCGACTTTTTCATAAACACTTCACTTTTTTAGGCGCTTTTCTGTAAGGTTTTTGTAATATTTTCCATTTATGCTCAAGCTATCAAAACGGAAACGAGGTAAGTATCCATGAGTATTTTAAGGACACGGGAATTGAAAAAGTATTATGGCGAAGGCGAAAACCTCACCAAAGCGCTGGACGGCGTAGATATCGCCATAGAAAAAGGGGAATTCACAGCCATCGTAGGTACGTCGGGCAGCGGTAAATCCACACTGCTCAATCTGATGGGCGGGCTGGACACGCCCACTGCGGGCAGTGTGGAGGTGGAGGGCGTGGAGCTCTCACGCCTTTCCGCAGACAGGCTTACCGTCTTCCGCCGCCAGCAGATCGGTTTTGTATTCCAAAACTATAACCTGGTGCCCATACTGAATGTGTATGAAAATATCATATTGCCCATTCGGCTGGACGGCGCGAAGGTGGATACGCGGCACGTGGAAACGATACTGTCGCTGCTTCATCTGGAAAACAAGGCGGACAGCCTGCCCAATACACTGTCCGGCGGGCAGCAGCAGCGCGTAGCGCTGGCCCGTGCGCTCGCCGCCAAGCCGTCTATTATACTGGCGGACGAACCCACCGGTAACCTCGATAGTAGGACAAGCGGTGAGGTGATGGGCCTTCTGCAGCGCAGCGGCAAGCAATTCGCGCAAACCATCGTGCTGATCACACATAATGACGAGCTGGCGCAAATGGCGGACCATATCATACGCATAGAGGACGGTAAAGTGCGGCAGCCCGTGCAGCAATATCGCCGTATCGTAAACGGGGGGTGGATATGATGGACAGGAACAATCATATGCCCGCGGTTTCACACATAGCGGCGCGCAGTTATAAGGCAAACCGCTCGCGCAACCTGGTCGCCATACTCGCGATCATACTCACAACCGTTATGTTCACTACTATATTCACTATCGGCTTTTCCATGCTGCAAAGCATGGCGGCAATGGGTGCGGCAGGCGCTGGTGCAGATGCGCAGGGTATACTTATCATCGTATCGGGTATCGTTATGGTGCTCATCAGCGGCTATCTGATCATCTACAATATATTCCAGATATCCGTAGCGCAGGACATCCGCTTTTATGGCCTGCTCAAAACACTGGGCGCCACACGTGCGCAGGTTGGCCGCATATTGCTGTCTCAGGCCATGAAACTCTGCCTGATCGGCATACCGGCGGGCCTTCTCATCGGCTATGCCATAGGCGCGCTCATAATGCCCATCATGCTCGTATCGCTCGGCACAATGGCGGTTTTGTCCATTAACCCTGCCATATTCATAGGCGCGGCCCTGTTTGCCCTGGTCACTGTACTGCTGTCGTGCGCTAAACCCGCCGCGATCGCCGGCAAAGTGTCGCCCATAACCGCAATGAAGTACGTGAACGGCGACATGGACAGAAAAGCACGCAAAAAGCGCACCAGCAAGCACTTTAGCCTGCGCGGCATGGCGGCGGATAACCTCAAACGCAACAAAAAGCGTACGGCGACCGTCATCATCTCCATATCGCTGGGCCTGATGCTTATGAACAGCTTTTATGTGATGCAAAACAGCTATGACAAAGAAACATACGTAGACCGCTTTATTCGCAGCGACCTTATGCTGACTGTGCCCGCCGCAAACAACGACTATACCGAATATGACGGCAAATCCGGGCTGACGCAAGAGATGGTAGACAGCATGGCATCCCAACCGGGCGTGACGCAATCCGGCGGTGTCCATTATACGGAAACGCGCGCGCGTATAAACGAAGACGTGCTGGCACGGCTTACCGCTTATTACGGCGAAGAGGACAGCGGCCAGTCTTACTGGGTGCAAAGCGACGAGAACGCCAGCCGCCAGTATGCCGACCTGAAGCGGACGGGCGAAACCACCATCAGCGTATACGGCATGGACGCTTTCACCGCGCCCATGGGCGACTTTTTTGTAGGCAACTATGATGCGGAAAAGTTCGCCACCGGAAACTATGTCATCGCGCTGGGCATTGCCGATAACGGTGAGGGCAGCGTGCACTACGCGGTGGGCGACGCGATTGAGATAGGCGGCCAAACGTATGAATTGATGGGTATGATGGATCCGGCCCAGACAGTCTCGGGCAGCGTCCACTCCCCGCAAAATACTCTGGAGATCGACTATGCCATACACACGGACGCCTTCCGCCAAAGCTTTCCCAACGCGCCCATCATCAGCGCGTTCGCCGATACGCGGGATGCGGCGGCAAGTAACGCGGCAGCGGCGGTCTTGCAGGCACAGTACCCGGATATATCCGTCGCCACGCGGCAGACATACGAAGCACAGTTCCAGTCTCAAATACTGGCACAGGTCATTATGGGCTACACGCTGGGGGTCATCATGGCGCTGATAGGCGTACTCAATTTTGTCAACTCCATGCTCACCGCCATCATCGCCCGCAAGCGCGAATTCGCCATGCTGGAAAGTGTGGGTATGGCAAAACCGCAGCTTAAAAAGATGCTGATCTACGAGGGTGTGCATTATGCCGCCATATCGCTGGCCGTGAGCGTGCTGCTGTCGGTGTTTGTAGCCTCCACCATCATACAGGAAACCATCTATACCTCCTGGGTACCGGCCTATAGTTTTTCCCTGCTGCCCTTTGGCATCATCGCGCCCATGCTGATAGCGCTTGCGGTGTTCATTCCGCTGGTATGCTTCAAAGGGCTGCAAAAGAAAAGCCTGACCGAACGCCTGCGTGAGACAGGGGCGTGAACACAACCCCACCACCCATTTATAGCACACGTAAACACACAAGAAGAAGCCCCGGGCAAACGCGCCGGAGCTTCTTAATATTGGCTATTATTTTTAGACAACGAGAGCAATTGTTGCCGTGACTAGATTGCCGCCACAAGCTAAACGGCTGTCATAAGGATTATGTGTTAGGTTACCCTAATTCCGCATTGACGGCACACAGCCGCGAATTCGGCTGAAGATGCGATCCCATCGAATACTGCCAGGCGCGACGAACCGCCGTAAAGGGAATGAAGCCAAGCGAGATAGCCGTCCAATTCCGGAACCCTGCCTAATAAAGCGCAATACAACTCCATCACAAATACTTCGTCGGATGTGTTTTTTGCCAAATATTCGGCGCTCCAAAAAAAGCTGTACGCGACATCCCGGCCTGACATTTGCCCCGATCTCAACCTGTATGTCACATCATTCAATTCCGCCGGACTGCCTTTACGTGACAATACTTCCGTGTACATACGGTTTACGAAGGACGTTATCTCGTAGCTTTGGTCCCGCGATTCGGAAGAACTGCCCGTTCCCCGGTCGACTCGCGCCCAGACACAGATATAGTAATACTCGGCTAAGTCTGTAATCCCAAAAAAAACGGACTGACGGGACATTCCGGCATTCAAGCGCGCCATCCGATAATCGATCTCGGATTGGCTGGGTTCTCTGCCTAAAAGCCCCTGATATAATTTAACAACGAACTGCCGGTCTGTTAAGCCGGGATTGTTGTTAAGCAGATAGACAAACGCAAAATGATAAGATAGACTTCTTGCGGTATGCGAACCGTTGGTGAGAAGCCCCGCGTGATACTGGATATTGGGTGTATCACTGCCACTGATAGAGCCGTTAGCCATAGCAAACAGCCGCTCTGTCATGGTAACAGCGCCTTGCGGGTTTTGGGATTTTAAAACAGCCCGGTACGCGTTTACCTTACCGTGGCCGAAAGTATCATCCCGCCCGGGGGTTCCTAAATCAGTAGCTGTAGTATACAGGATATCTTTGACCTGATCGACCGTTAAACTGGGGTTTGCGGCAAGGATTAAGGCGACGACGCCGGAAACGACGGGCGCGGCGGCCGAAGTGCCGCTAACATTTGCGTATCCGCCGCCATTGGCCGTTGTGGGCAAGTTCGTTCCGGGTGCGCTTATATCCTTTTGTGGGCCATAATTTGAGTCCGCATGTTTTATATCTATATCTAATAGCTTGTTCAGCCAAATTACTGAGATCGCGCTTTCTACATCCGATGGAAGATAATAGGCTGAAGAGTTATCATTGCCGGCAGCACATACCGTTACAATGTTTTGTGCCGCGGCATTATCTATGCAGTTGTTTAACAATGTATCCCAGGAATTTAAAGTTGGCCGGGGCCCCCCCAGACTTATATTAATTACGCGGGCGCCGTTATTCACAGCATAATCATATGCTGTAATCATATATTGAGTAGTATATGTATTACGATCTGGATTCCATACACTGATGGGCATTATTTTAGCGTTGTAGGAAACGCCCGCCGCGCCAACCCCGTTTATTTCTGCCGCGATAATGCCCGCAACCGCCGTTCCGTGGCCCCTATAATCTTGTATATTGGTTATACCAGTCTTATCCGTATGAACGTCGTATGGCCTATATATCTGGTTCTTCAAATCCGGATGAGTCCCGTCTATACCTGAGTCGATCACCGCCACGATTACAGGCGCACGCCCAGTCAAACTCCCGTCTGCGCGGGAATAGTCCCAGGCTTTATACGCGTCGATGCCTTCAAGTTGCGAACCCCTGTTCGGGTCAGAAATAGTTGTGGCGGCCTCTTCATACATAAAATTCGGCTGCGCGATGTCGACTTCCTCTAATTCATTCAACAGCTCAACGGTACCCGCCACCGAAAGGTCTTCGCGCGTTTGCAGCACAAATACATCGTCGCCCATGTTCTCTTCCGTTACAACGGATTTTCCCGGCATTGCGCCTTTTTGCACCGCGGGTACGCCGCGCCGCGCCGCATCGGCCACGATAACTTCCTCCACGCCTTTGCCGATTGTGTCTAATATGGCAGCCGCTTTTTTAGGCTCGGCTTTTTCTTTAAATACGACAAGCACTTCCCCCGGCACATACCCGTCCGTATCCGTCATGGAAAGCACGTCATCGGTTATCATTTGCTCTAATGCCTGGCGCTCGGCTATGTCGGCGGCAATAGCGCTCTCCGCCACGGCTTCCCCTGTTTCCTGTACCTCTTCCAACGGTTCCTGTTCCGCATCGGAAACTTCTTCCGCCGCGGGTGTTTCTTCTTTTGGCAGCGCCGGTTCCGGCGCTACCGCTCCTTCCGATGGCACGGGGTCAGTGTTTTCGCCGTCTGTATCAACCGCTTCCGCCGGAACGGCTTCACTTAACGCAGCCGGGGCCGGCTGCTCCTGCCCCTCCATAACCTCGTTCCCCGCGAATGCCGTGGGCACGCACAGCACGCACAGTAAAACAAACACAAGCAATCCACAAAAAAGTCTTTTTTTCATCTTTTAATCCCCTCTCTCAGATTATTAGTGATTTAAATTGTTCTCCTTCCATTGCGGCCCACTAGAGTTCTGCTATTTGTGAACGTGATCAAGACCTATTAACCACTTTTATAAAACAAGGGCGTTGTAATATTAAGGTTATTATACCATTTTATCCATAATCTTCAAATGTTTTTATTTTTTCTCGAATACTGATAAGTTCTTCCGTTATTCCTTCTTTTTCTCAAAGCACGGAGCTAACCGCACGGCCCTGTTTTTTCCACACGATACGTTGCTTTTATGACTACCAACCTTAGGTTTGTTTCCACAGCAAAATGGCTAGTTTACCATTGACAAAGAGCAACATTCGGGATAATGTGTTATTAGCTTACTATAATTACATATTTGGAAATCTATTAAAAAGGGGTGTTACGAAAATGAAAAGGAAACTGGCTTTATTATTGGTTGTGTTACTCTCTTTTTCCATCATGCCACTCACTGCAATGGCGGCAGAAGAGCTGCCGGAGATAGCAGCAGAGGGATTAGCAGACGAACCGCCGGAGATGACGGCAGACGAAATGCCGGGCAGTACAATTGAAGAAGAATTTGCTATTAAGCCTAAGCACATCGAATCTACCGGTGAAGAAGCAAACACAACGGATGGACTACCAATAGAGACGCAAGCTTCTGAACGTGACACCGATTATATAGACATTGGCACTATTGCCATAGACCCGCCATCACCCACCGTTTCACAGATACTCACCGTGACAGCTTTTGGCTGTCAAGATTGGGTTCGGCAAATTAATTCTGTGTCGTTCAATTTAGTACGAGAACTCGGTGCGAACCGATATCAAACAGCAGCAATATACCCAGGAATAAATATGACGCCAAATTACACCAGTCCCGCGCAAGCCTCGAGATGGCAGGCCTCGATGGATATGAGGGATAAAGGTGCCGGGTATTACCATATCGATGTATACGTCTACAGTACAGATGGCAGGCGTTATAATTATAAAAAGAGTAATACATTTTACGTATCTGAACCAGACACTACACCGCCTACGTACAGCACTACGTATGCAAACATGAATGGTACAAATAGTTTTGCAATTGGAGTAACAGGAGTTGCAGACCAAGAGTCCGCTATTTCAAAGGTCGAGCTCACCGTTGTAGAACCGGATACAACCAATGCCCGGTCAGTGGGCGCCGCTTCCAGAACAGTAAACGCTTACAATTACGGTAATGGAACCTACGCAGATTCGTTTAGTGTAACGAACCACTTTGGCAGAGTTTTATCCGGCAACTACTCGTATTATTTTAAAATATATAATGCCGCAGGATTGGTAACACAGACTCCATCGCGGACCTTCATAGCCGCTCCGCCCAGCTCATTTCCCAGCTATTCTTCGCTCTACGCAAATGCAAATGGAGCAAATAATTTTGCCATTGGGGTAATGGGAGCGGCAGATCAAGCCGGTATTGCGAGGGTTGAGGTCATCGTTACCGAACCG
>DOMW01000108.1 GCA_003510345.1 Clostridiales bacterium
ACATTGCCAAGGCCAGCCTGATTGGCCCAGCGCCGCTGGCCGCCCGCTTTGCCGCCGACGTGCGCATCACGCACCCAAACTTTGGCCTGCTGATTGATTTATCGCACATTCCCATGACCTACGAGACCCCGGCGTTTGTGGTGCGCAGCCTGCGGCCCTACCTCACGCATTTCCACATTGGCAACACGGTGTGCCAAAACCCCGCCGCCGAGGGCTACGGCGACGAGCACCAGCGCTTTGGCTTCCCCGGCGGCAGCAACGACACCGCAGAAGTGCTGAACTTTTTGCGCGTGCTGCGCGACGAGGGCTTTATGGACGCGGAAAACCCGTATGTGCTGTCCTTTGAGGTGAAGCCCTGGAAGGACGAAGACCCGGATATGGTGGTGGCCGGGGCCAAGCGGGTGCTGAACCGCGCCTGGGCGCTGCTGGAAGAATAGGAGAGGACGGATTACCATGAAAATTGTAGTTTTAGACGGCTACACCGAAAACCCAGGCGATTTGAGCTGGGCCGGTTTTGAGCAGCTTGGCGCGCTGAGGGTGTACGAGCGCACCGCGCCCGAAGACACTGTTTCCCGCATTGGGGATGCCGACGTGGTGATAACGAACAAAACACTGATAACAAAAGAGATATTGGCCGCCTGCCCCGCCATTCGGTACATCGGCATTTTGGCAACCGGCTACAACGTGGTGGATGTAGCCGCCGCAAAGGAAAAGGGCATTCCGGTAACCAATATCCCCACCTACGGCACCGCGGCGGTGGGCCAGTTTGCCATTGCGCTCTTGCTGGAAATTTGCCACCGCATCGGCCACCACGACCAAGCCGTGCATGAAGGCCGCTGGACGCAAAGCGTGGATTTTTGCTTTTGGGATTATCCGCTGATTGAACTGGACGGCAAGACGATGGGCATTATTGGCTTCGGGCGCATTGGCCAATGCACCGCCCGCATTGCAAAGGCCCTGGGTATGCGGGTGCTGGCCTGCGACGCGCAGGAAAGCGACAGCGGCCGCGCCATCGGCGAATATGTGAGCCTGGAGGAACTGCTGGCGCAGTCCGACGTGGTGAGTCTGCACTGCCCCTTGTTCCCGGAAACCGAGGGCATCATCAACAAAAACAGCATTGCTAAAATGAAAGACGGCGTGATTATCCTGAACAACTCCCGCGGGCCGCTGATTGTGGAGGCCGACCTTGCCGAGGCATTAAACAGCGGGAAGGTGTACGCCGCCGGGCTGGATGTGGTGTCCAGCGAGCCGATAAAGGGCGACAACCCGCTGCTGGCGGCGAAGAACTGCATCATTACCCCGCACATCAGCTGGGCGCCGAAGGAAAGCCGCCAGCGCCTGATGGACATTGCGGTGGAAAATTTGCGCGCCTTTGCGGACGGCAAGCCGGTGAACGTAGTAACCTGACGAAAGCAAGAAAAAAACCTCCCGTATCCGCGTCCGCGTCGTGCCCCCGCAGATAGGGCACAGGAGCCATTCGCCTTTGTTCGTGGCTATCACCTTCTTTCGGTGTTAAACTGTTGTAAAATACTTCGCTCCTCACTCGCAGACCAGCGCATACGCTGAAATCTTCCTAATCCTCCATGCTATCAGCAGAGACATGGCGTAAGCCAGTATAACAAGCGCGGCGCATATTGCGATGATCTGCTCAAGCGGAACGGGCAGATCTAACTTCGCCAAGCCCATACTGCCCGTCATCGCCGTCATTAACGGATTGAATCCGAAGCAGCCCAATACTGTGCCGGTCGCGACTCCGAACAGGATGGCCGGAGTCATGCTCAAAGCAACTTGATTCATGATCTGCGAGGTCGTATATCCGACCGCCTTTTGTATGCCGAACTCGCGCCGCCTGCGCAAAATAGAGGTCTTTATTATCATATACAGCGTCAGGATGATTACAAATATCGTGACCGCCAATATCCCGTAAGCCAGCGCGGCAAACATCCCGCCCATACTGTCGAGCGTAGCGTCCATCTGTTCTTGAGTATTGAGAACGTTACTGAAAATATCTCCGTGTGTTTGTTCGACGCCTTCGATAAATACCTCGACATCCGCAGTATCATCTAAATAAATGTTGTATTGTGAAAAAATAAATTCTGGGATGATTTGTTTCAACCCGCCGGCAGTCAGCATTCCGGTAAACCCTTCCGCTTCGGCAGACTGGATGACGCCGGTTATGATGCAGTCATTTTTATGCTCACCGTTCCGTATCGTCATCGTATCGCCAATCCCTTTACCTGATACTGTCAATACTGCCGGACCGACGGCGATCTCATTGTCAAACACGGGATATACACCCTCTACCAGCATGAGACTTTCCAGTTCCGAGCAGTCTTCCGTTACATAGGTGTAAACTTTTATCTCATCGAAAAGAACAGACGTCCCAATTTCAAACGGCAGTACCTTGCGCACATCCGCGGATTCTAAAACGCTTTTTCGCAACGCCTCACTGTCTTTTGTATCTTTCAAATCAAAGATCACGTCGGCCATAGAGATTTCGCCGAAGAGCGAGCGGGCAAAGCTATCGCGCCCGTCGTTTATATTGTAGTTGATGGCGATACCGCACACCGCCGCCATGGTTACCGCCGCAACAATAACGGCAACCCCGACCGTTTGCTTCATATTTCGATTTATCTGCTTGAACGCGAGCAATAAACTCAGTGGGGTGCGGGATCTGTCCAGAGGGAAACGATTCTTCAAAAAGCTGTGATTGGCAATCCCCCCGCGAAGCGCGATGAGTGGGTGGAGCTTGTTGATCTTTCGGGCAGTAATAAGGGCGATAAGCGTTACCGTCAGTAGGACAAGCACGACGCATACGAGCGCGGCACCGATGTCAAAACCCGGATTCCATACTAACGCAATCATCGGTTCAAATAATTTGACGATCAAAGGAAGAGTCGCCGCTGCCAATATCACGCCCACCAAGCCTCCCGCAAGGGCGACGAGCCCGTACTGCAGTATGTTTGACGCCACGATCTGAACACTTCGGTACCCGGCCGACTTCAACACTCCGATATTGGCCATACTCTCCTCAATGCCGTTGACGATGCGGAATCGTATAACGATCAAACTGACGATAAGCAGAATAATCGCAAATACGGTGATAATGACCGCGATAAGCGTAGGTATCATCGTGCGCGCCTGTTTCACGCTGTCACGGGACATAGACCATAGTAATCCGTCAGGCGAGACCTCTTTGTCATGGTCAGTCTGGAAAAACACCGTGTCTTCCGCGTTGTGAAGACGCGCCGACAGAAGCGTCAAGCCGTTTTGCGGCAATTGTTCACTTAATTCGCCGTAGCGCTCGGCGGATATATAGAACCGAAAGGCTACATGCATCTGTGTTCCAAGCATTATTGCCTCCGTAGCGCCCGCGATCGTAAAATTGAGCTCGGCCCCGGATAAGAACAGCGAAATGCCGTCGCCGATCTTAAATCCGCCGCTTGTAAAAATATGATACGGAATGTAGATGCGGTCTCCCGTAAGCGGCAAATGTTCTCCGATAAAGGATGGCGCGTCCATTTTTTGAGTTGCATCGACGCGTGAAAATAGGATGCCGTTCATGACGTTGACGCCGTTTATGGCATATTCGCCAAACCCCCCGACAGCTTCCGTTTCTTCATATTGGGCTACCCTTGGATCGTTTTCAATGAAACGCCGGCCCTGCGTCTCAGAATCCGTTCCGGAATACAATAAGCTTAAAAAATGCGGCGCGTTGTTTGCCTCGGCACGTTCGTCAAAGAAACTGCCGATACCAAAAAGCAGAACCAATCCGATGTTCAAAAGCAATGCGGTGATTAGCGCAAACACAAACAAGCTGACTGTCTGCCCTTTGTTTTTGCGCATAGGCGCGAGCGCAAGCATCAGTATTTTACTCATTCCTACCACCCCATTTCCGAAAGGAACGCGCTGAGTTTATTGTGCCGCTCTGCGTCGCCGCTTATATATTTCCCCAAGAGGCACTCGCCGCGTATCACACCGTCTTGCAGATACAATATCCGCCCGCCGCGCCGCGCCGACTTCATGTCGTGCGTGACCATCACGATGCTCTGTCCCCGGTTGTTAACCTCGGTCAGCGCGTCCAGCACGGCCTCGCCATTGGCTGAGTTCAGCGCGCCGGTGGGCTCGTCGGCAAAGACGATTTTGGGATTGTTCACGAGGGCGCGGGCGATTCCAGCGCGCTGGGCTTCGCCGCCGGAAATCTGAGCCGGGAATTTTCTCCACACAACTTCATCGAGATTGAGCCGCGCCAAAAGGTCTTTGGATTTCTGCGCGACGGCTTTTTTGTTTTTATTGACAAGCAAGCCGCAGGCCAGAATGTTGTCCAGCACGCTCATATTGTCCAGCAAATACATCTGCTGAAATACAAACCCGCAGTTGTCGCGCCGGAACACCGCCAGTTTGTCATTGGACAGATTGCTGATTTCACGCCCTGAAAAATGGATTTCACCAAGCGTCGGTTTATCCATCCCGGAGAGCGCGTACAGCAGCGTGGACTTCCCCGCGCCGGAAGGCCCCATGATGACGGTGAAATCGCCTTCGTAAATTTCCAGATCAAGGTTTTTCAGGACATGCTGCTGCAAACCTCCGCTTGAAAAGGTCTTGCACAGCTTATTGGTGGTTAAAATCGCGTTTCGCATATGGCAAAGCTCCTTTATACAAAATGTGGGATTGACGCGCCTCACTGCGAGGCTTGCAATCCCATCATAAAACGCGAAATCCTTAAAATCTTTAATTCAATCCTTAAGATTCTTAATTCGCGGCAGATTTCACCCCGCCAAACGCAAGCGCACCCGGACTAAAAAACCGCCCGCACGGTTTTCACAGCAAATATCACCCGACATTTGTTCTATCAAGTATTTGCTGATATACAGCCCCAAGCCGTAGCCGCTTTTTGCGGCGGCATCTTTGCCCCGGTAGAATTTTGTAAAAATCAGCGGCAGTTCTTCCTCCGGTACGCCCGCGCCGAAATCCGCTATGTTTATCACAAGATATTCCCCTTCAAAAAATGCGCTGATTTCAAGCTGCGTACCGGCGTATTTATAGGAATTGCCGATGATGTTGTCAAATACCTGCCCCAGCCGTGTCAGGTCGGCCAAACACAGACAGCTTGGAATTTCAAACGGTCTAGCCCGCTTTTTATAATCGGCGTATCGTATCACCCCCCGAATTGCGGAGCTTTGGATTTCCGATACAGACACACTCAGCGCCTGAAGCTCCTCAAGCGTTGCGTGGAACATATTGGTGATTAGGGAATCAATCTGCTCCGCCTTCGCGTTTATCCCTTGAAGCTGTTCTTTGTATTCATCATTTTCTGCTGTGAACAGCATAAGCTCTGTCGCGGACTTAATAGAAGCGACGGGCGTTTTTATGTCGTGGCTCAAAGACGCTACGAGTTCTTTCTTGCTTCGGTCGGCTTCCCGCTCCTTTTCCCTAGAATTGTGCAGTTCTTCTCGCATTAAATCAAAACTCTCGGTGAACGCGCCGAATAAGTTATTCCTGTCCATCTCAAGGGGCACGTCGAGATTCCCGGCCGCGATATGCCAGGCAAAGCTTTGCAGTTTACGGAAAGGTGACAGGATTCTCTTTTCACAGTATAGATACAGCAAAATCGAGGTCGCCGCTATGATGCCGGCATAGACAAAAAGAAATGTCAAAAACACCTTGTCCCTGTTTTGCCGGTCGGCGTCCAGCCTTTGCAGCTCGTCTGTGATTTGCCTGTGCAGCACGGCTGCCGCCTCGTTTGAGTTATCGGTTTGCATCGACGCAATCACCGCACGGTTTATTGTTACAGCGTCCGGTTTCGGTGGAGTGTTATTCCCAAACACCAGCATAATCCCGCCCGCGCCGATAAATAACACGCATATAAACACGATGAATGATTTTCTCATGCCTTATCACCCGCAAAAATGTATCCGACGCCCCATACCGTCTGAATGTATTTGGGCTTGTTCGTATCGGCCTCAATCTTCTCCCGCAAATGCCGGATGTGTACGTTTAAGGTGTTATCCCCCGTAATCGAATCCTGCCACACGTTTTGGAACAGTTCATCCTTGGAAACAATGCGGCCGCTGTTTTTCGCAAGATATAAAAGCAGCTTCGCCTCCATGAGGGTCAGTTCGATTTCTTGTCCGCCGAGAAAGGCGCGTTCAGCCGCGAAGTCAATGGTAAGTTTGTCCATTGCCAATGTGTTCGCTTCGGGCTTGGGGGCTTGGTACCGTTTGAGTACCGCATTCACCTTCGCAAGCAAGACGGCCAGGGAGTACGGTTTTTGGATGTAGTCGTCACCGCCCACATTAAGCGCCAACAAAACGTCGTCGTCGCTTGTCCTCGCGCTGATGAACAATATCGGCACATTGGTTGTTTCGCGTAAATACCCGCACAAATCAAAGCCCGATGAATCGCCGAGATTGATGTCCAGTAAAATCAAATCGGCCTGATTATCACGGAAAAAATCCACACAGGATTCCCAATCTGCAACCCACTCGGTTTTCAAACCATTCATAGAAAAATACTTATGGGTATTCTTCGACAGCATTTCCTCATCGTCCACAATTAAGCAATCAACCTTCATTCGGCTCACCTTTTTTTCTGTTTTCTTTCAGCCTGCCCTCCGCAGGCTTTTCTGCGTCTTGAGGAATCAGCCACATACGGCTAAAGTGAGCCACGCCGGGTATTCGGCCTTCCTCGCATAGCTTCTGTACACGCCGTTCGGATACGCCCCATTTTCTCGCGGCTTCCGGGGCCGACATATAATCCATATAGCAATGCCCTTTCTTTGGTATCTGCTCAAACACATTATATACGGCGGCCCGAATTATATCAAGTTGACCTTATTCACTCACAGCAGGCCAATCCGCTTCAAATAAGCGAAACAATCCCTATGCCCGGCCAGATACAAATTCAACCGCTCCCGGTTCTCGGCCTCGTCGGCCGTGCGGATAAACGCCACCAATCCTGCGTGTTCCTCGGCGGTCAAAGGCGACACTTAAGCGGTGTGATGGATGGAAAAACCGCCCTGCCGGTGAAGGCGTGGCGGGCGGAGCGCGACAAACTGTACGTCAAGTACAATTCGCTTGAACATGATTATATTTTGCTCGGCCGCGAAGTAAAAGAAATTGAGCAAATGCGGCGCGGGCTTGAGTATATTTTACGCGAGGAAAACCGCAGGGCGCAGCCGCGGCGGGAGCGGCCGCCACGGCTATGGGGCATGGAACGGGTAACCCAAATGCTTGGTCTGCCTAAAATAGAGCCGTTCCTACCAATTATACGCCGTGGCGCTCATCACAGTTCCGTCCATCATTAGGGAAACCGGTCTTTGTAGCGTGCGCTGCAAGTTCCATTCGAGGGACTGACGCTGTTGTTCTTCCGCCTTTAGGCGCTTAAATTCAGTGATTAGGTATAGTTCAAACTCCGCAGAAAGCCATGCAGCAAACTTGAAGGCAATATCTGAATGTGCAAATGTTCCGCCGCCGTAGCGCCCGGATTTTGACGTCATACCGATAGCATTAGTTTCTTTTATCCATTTTTGAGGGGACATCCAAAAATGAGGTTTTGCAGACTCACTCTTAAACCCCTCATAAATGTGGGGGTTAAAATCAGGATTGTGTAATGTTTCCCACAAACCCAGATATTCAATCGTGCTGTAAGTGCGAAGCCACAGACTTATGATTTGTGATGGATTGTCGACATCACGGTATTGCAAGGGGCATGTTCATCCCCGTGAGCCATTTGCCGAAAGCCGAACCGAGGATAGCGGCGGGGCAATAATCGAAAGCGGACACTTTACGCCGAGGTGTCTGCTTCACCACATTATGTACCCTCAATGGCATTGGATGCCTTGACAGACGGTACCTTTGCGATACGCTCCAGTCGGGTGAAAGCATCCGGCGCCAGCCGTTCATCGGGCGTGCATTTCGTCCAGCGCGGCGCGGATGTTTTCCAGCGGTGAATCGGGGAGGATGCCGTTCCCCATACCTAATAGTAAGCCGCCTGGTTTGCCAAAGAGTGCCTTCATTTCGCGCACTTCGGCGCGCACCCGCTCCGGTGTCGCGTTCACCAGCAAGCCTTGAACGTCTACCCCGGCCAGGAAGCTGATTTTCCCACCCCAGGTGTGGGCGGTACTGGCCATGTCCATACAACCTTTTTGCACAGGATGGAAAACATCTACCCCGGCGGCCACCAAGTATTCCATCAGCAAGGTGTTGTCTCCACACGAGTGCAGAAAAAAGTGCATCCCATGCTGATGAGTAAATGTGACAACCTCCTGATACAGTGGAAAGTACAACGCCTCAAAAACCGCGGGTGACATCATGGGGCCGCGTTGGTGGCCTAAATCGTCTGAAGTAAAGATGCCGTCGCAACCCAAAGCCGCAAAGCGGGCTATAATCACTTTGTAAAATTCCAGCACCTTACGGCCCAGTACCTTAAGGCCGTCCATATTGTCATAGTAGTCCAGCATCAGGTTTTCCATGCCGCGTACGCCCCACAGCCATTCGTGGAACAATCTCCACCAGCAACCCAACACGTATCGTCCATCCGCTTTTTTCACAGCCTCCCGCGCGCCGACAAAATTATCCGGTTCATTCGGGTCCGGAAAGTGCGCAAGGAACACATCCAGTTCATCCCAGTTGGGCAGCAACACCGCAGACTGGCCGATACTATGACGCCTGGCATTGCTATAATCCAAGTATCCGTAGCGATACTCGGGGTTTTGCGGCGTACCAAGTTCGTTTCCTGGCCCTTGATACCAGGCCATGCAAATGTCCTCGGGGAATTGTTGCGCCAGATCCTCCAAGGCATCCCCATACTTCGCGGCCAGCCCATTACCCCACCACAAGCCGTTGCAAACCGGTACGCACCGATTATTCCGGCGCTCTATGGCAGCTTTTGTTTGCTCTTTTGAATATACCAAACGCATACGGACCTCCTTTCGCCGCACCACCAAGTGGCATCAAACACCCAACCGTTCTCATTGGCCGCAGGCGGCCAGCGCACGTGCCACCGCTAAAAAATTCTCCGGCGGTGTGTTCCGCGGCACTTCGCAGCCGGCGGCAATCAGGCTGGTTTTGGGTGTGTTGGCCAGGCAGGATGCCACGGCTTGTTCCACCCCGCCCGGCGTACCCTGCAACAGCACAGCCACAGGGTCAAAATTGCCGCACACCGCCGCTTTACCCGCCAACAACGCGGCGGCTTTGGATAAATCCACCATCCAGTCGCAGTCCACAATGTCGGCGCCGGTATTGGCTACATCCGCCAGAATGGAGGTAATATCACCACAGATATGCAGCTTTGCCAACGCGCCCGCCCGGTGTATTTGCTCTATTAGGTCACGCTCGTAGGGCAGGGCAAACGCCCGATAATTGGCCGGGCCAATCAAAGACGCAGCGGCATCCCCAATGCCAATTATATCCGCCCCTTCGCGCACTTGGGCAAGCGCAAACGCCTCGGCTTGCTTAAAGCAAGCCCGCAGGGCGGCGTGTACGGCTTCGGGCTCATCCATCAGCGCCATCATCAGTTCGCCAACGCCCGCCAAATCGCACAGCTCGGCAAAAGGGCCTTCCACCCAGCCGACAATGGGTATCTTCCCTTTGCATCGCCGGGCAAAATAGCGCACCGCCTGTAAGCGGTCCAGCATGCGCGGCGCGTTTTCCGGTGCCACAGGCCGCAGCACCGCTTTGGTAATGTCGGTAAATAACGGTGCTTTGGCATAGGGTACACCCTCTTCAGGAAAAACCAATTCTACGCCAAAACCGCTGGCTTCGCGCATGGGATCCGAGATGGCGCTGACAAAATCGAGAGCATATTTTTCTTGGCAGCGCAGCATCCCATTGCACAGTACGCGATAGTCTGTAACCATCTCGCGGTAACTGGAACCGGCTTCTTTGGCCGCCAATGCCATCACAAGGCACAGGTTCGGCGCGCGGTCTACAGTTTCGCCCCGCAAGCGCGTATATAGCCGCTCGTAAGGGGTCATCTCTCGCGCCCCCCTCGGCTTGCGTGTACCACCGCCGGGAAGGTGGTGCGGCGCAGCAGTGTGCAGCCAATGGGTATCAGCCGTAAATCTCTTTGGATACTCCAGCTATCCAGCGCGGTAACGGCAAGGGCAACCGGCGGCGTATCCCATGGATAGCCGCTGCCGGCATTGTCCGCCACTAAGCTTCCGCTGCGCGATGGCCAGGCGGGGTCTAGGCAAAGGGTATAGTCCCACTGTTCACCGGGGACGGGTAGGTAGTCTGTATCGCAAAAGCCCTCAAGGCCATAATCGTGCGTAACGGTGCCGTTTGCGGCAATGTTGTGGGCATACAGCAGGGGGCCGTGCGCTAATGCCGCGCTACCGTCATTGGCACGCAGCACCCGTACCTCGGACGGCAATTGCAGTGTTACGGTATCGCCGTCGCGCCATTCGCGCGTTAGGCCGGCTATGCCGCCGGGTGTCGCGCCGCTGGTTCTCTCTATTTCACTGTTTACCGTTATAATTGGGCAGGCGCACCAGGTGGGGATGCGTAGGCGCAACGCAAAGTGCCCCGCGCCGTGCACCGTAAAGCGCACCGTGTCTTCAAAGGGGTAAAGCGTTTCTTGCGTAATGCGAACCACACCGCCGCCCACTTCTGTTTTTAGCGTACACGGGCCATAATACTGTGCCAGCAAACCCTCGTCTGTTTGCAGCC
>DOMW01000179.1:0-3048 GCA_003510345.1 Clostridiales bacterium
GGAGCCTGCGCCGCCTGTGGAGCCGCAGCCCGCCGCAGATGCGTCGATGGGCGGTGGCGACATAGCAGCCCAGGCAACCGCAATCGCGCCTTAACCCCTAAAAAAGAAGAAAGAGTTGCCGCAAGGGCGCGGCGGCTCTTTCTTTTTGTATTCCGCAGGCGGTTAAAAGCTATGGGTATTCCTCTATTTCACAAATGAACTGCCGCGATTGCAATCGGTGTTATTAGTATGGTCTTGCCCTGCTCTGCCCTCCGCGCTGCCTCACCCAAACAGAAGCGTCCTGCTGTCCTTTATCCCAAAGAAATCCGTTATGATCTCCCTCGTTTTCTCATAGACCGCCTGCCGGGCCTCCTCCACATCCTGCCGCTTAGCGAACGCCTGCTCGTATGTCTGCCGCAGCTCCGTGCCCACATTCACCTTGGCGATACCGTTTTTTACGCCCTGCCGGATATACGCCACATTCATGCCCGAGCCGCCGTGCAGCACAAGCGGTATGCCCGTCGCTTGCTCAAGCGCCGCCAAATGCTCGATGTCAAGCCGCGCCTCCGGCTTTTTCCGGTCCTTCAGCCCTTCCGCTACCGCGCCGTGGATGCTGCCCGCCGCGACGGAAAGCCAGTCGCATCCGCTCTTTTGCACAAACTCGCGCGCCTGGCCAACGTCGGTAAACCCCTGCTTGGATTTGAATATTTCCTCATACGGCGGCATCTGCCCGCTTTCATGGCCCATCACCGACCCAAGCTCCGCTTCAAGCGGCAGCCCGGCAGCGTGCACCAGCGCCGCCGCTTCCTTCGTCTTTTCTATATTTCCCGCAAGGTCGAGCCGGGACGCGTCGATCATCGCGGACTGGTAACCCGCCGCAATCGCGCGCTTTAGTATCGCCATATAATCCACTTGCAGGAAATCTTCGTCGATCACCGGCACATGGTCTAAATGCAGCAAGGTATGATCAGGCTTTGCGTATTTTGTATATTCCTCCGCCACCGCTTCCAGGCTGCCGGCCGACATTTTTTCCCATTCCACGCGGGCCACCTGTATCATCACCACGGAATTCTCATCAAAAAACGCCTGCGCGATTGGCTTTACCATCGGGATATACGGGATATTGCACGCCGGGATCACCGTTTTCTTTTTTCTCGCTAAAAGCATCGTCTCTTTTGGGTTCATACTGTTTTCTCCTCCAATGAATACGAATATATTGTCCGTCAAAAAAAATAACAACACAAATATTATACTACAGAATAAGTGTGTATGCCCGCTTTTTCTCTGCCTCTATTGTCTTTTATTGCGCCGCCAGCAGCCGCTGGAACAATTCTTCGCTCATAGGGCCGCCATATAAATCCCCCTGCCCCAGGTCACAGCCCGCGCCTTTTAAAAGCGCTTCCTGCCCCTCTGTTTTGATCCCTTCATACCGCACTTTCATATCGACGCTTTTCGCCAACCGTATTATGTGCGTCAGCATAGCGCGTTCTTTTTCGGAAAGGTGGATATTGTCAAAAAAATCCTTGTCCATTTTCAGCACATCCACCGGCATCTTGCAAATGATCTTCAGCGGGAAAGCGCTTGTTCCAAAATCGCCCACAGCAAACCGGATACCCAACCGCCGGAGTGAACGCGTTGAGCGGATCAGCTCCTCCGCCTCGCTTTCACCCATCCCTTCTTCCAGTGTTAGTTCAAGGATGTAAGGCGGTATGTTGTACCGTTTTATCTGTTCTTTCACCTTTGCCACAAACTTTTTGTCGAGCATATTCTTTTCCGCGATGTTGATCGATACCGGCACAAGCGGTTTGCCTTCCTGCCGCCATTTGAAAATGATCCGACACACCTGCTCGATCATAAAATCAGCGATTTCGCGGATAAGCCCGTTCTTTTTGGATAGCAAGGCCGTGCCGCGCGCCATCTCTATGTTTCCAGGAGGGCGGCGCCACCGCACCAGTAGATCCGCCGCTACCACTTTACCGGTTTTAAGGTCTACGGTTGGCTGCATATTCACGACAAGCCTGTCTTCCTTCAGCGCTTCCCTAAGGGCGGCTTCCGCCTCTTTTTCGTAGGAAACAGGGCCCAGGCCCGCTTCAAAGTCCCCATGCTGCGGAACTGTCGGCTCCTCATTTATCTTCATAGCATACATACCTCTGTCTTTTATCCCAATCCCCAAAACAAGGGACACAAAACACACGCCATTTCATATATACCCTTAAAAAATGAGTTTACACAGAATAATTTACAAAATTTATAAAATTATGCAAGCAAATTACTTTATTTACAATATTGGATAACTGCCGGAAACGGCGGGGANNGGAAATATATCATTTTTTCCGTAAGCGCGAAACAGCCGGCAAAGCCGGCTGTCTCCAAAATAATAAAAGGGTGGGGATTGATATATCTTAATTGCTTAAGATATGAATACATTCTATACCACAAAAGTAATAAATGCAAGCAGTAAATTGTGAATAATACGTTAATAATTTGCGAAGTCGCTCCATTTTTTGTAACGAAAGGGCCTTTACTACTATTTTGGTGGAGTAATTACAGTAAATTATTTCCGTTCCTGCGCCGAAGTTTCATTCTCCGCAATGCGGGCAAGGGCTTTTTTAAAAGCCTTTCGTTCTTTAGGCGCAAGGCAGGCAAGCGCCTCTTTGTTGCTTTCTTCTATCACGCGCAAAATATCGCCACGAAGCGCCACGCCCTCTTTTGTGAGGTACACGTTCACGCCCCTTCGGTCGTCTTTACTGTGCTTTCTTTTTGTCAGTCCCTTTCTTTCCATACGGGTTAAAAGCCCGGTGATGGTGGACGCGTCCAGCCCCCCCATTTCCGCCAGCCTTGAAGGCGAAAGCCCGTCTTCCTCCCACAAAAAATACAGTATCATATATTGCGCGGGCGTTACGCCATACGCTTCAAGGTTGCTTCTGAACAGCGCGTTCACCTTGCTTTGCGCCTGTGTGAGCTGGAAATTGACGCAATCTTCAATTCTCCTGTATTCCTCTGCCTTCATACGGCCATTATAGCTTTGCGCCAATAATACCGTCAAGCAAAATATTGCTATGCATATTT
>DOMW01000179.1:3073-17626 GCA_003510345.1 Clostridiales bacterium
CTGGGCCTTTCTTGACAGCCTGCGCAGAGTATCAAATTTTTACTGTATTTTAGGTTTTTTGACACTCTGCAAAATATTGCTATGCATATTTTCGTGTTGCAAATTATTTGTATGAAAATTATAATGGAAAAGCATGAATAGATTTCCGGAAAGGAAAACGCGATGGACTTTAAGCTTAACAAACAGCAGAAGCTTATGCAGGAGTTGTTTCGGCGGTTTGCGGAGACCGAGATAAAGCCGCTCGCCAGGGATATGGATGAAGCGGAAGAATATTCTATGGAACTGCTCCATAAAATGCAGGCGCAGGGCTTTTTTGGCATCCCCTTTAAAAAGGAATACGGCGGCGCGGGCGCGGATACGCTTTCATACACACTCTGCATAGAGGAAGTGAGCAAGGTGGACGCAAGCTCGGGCGTCACGATCTCCGTGCATACGTCGCTTGCCGCTGCCTGCATTCATGATTACGGAACGGAAGAACAGCGGCAGGAATATCTGTGCCCGCTTGTATCCGGGAAAACGGTAGGGTGTTTTTTCCTGACAGAGCCGAACGCAGGCAGCGACGCTTCCGGGTTGCAGACAAGCGCCGTGCGTGAAGGCGACGAATATATATTGAACGGTTCCAAAATGTTTACGACAAACGCAGGTTTCGCGGATACGTTTATCGTGATTGCCGTAACGGATAAGGCGCAGGGCAGCGAAGGGCTTTCCGCGTTCATCGTGCAGCGCGATACACCCGGGCTTTCCATTGGCGCAAATATCCCGCGCATGGGGATCCGCGCGGCGAGCAACTGCGAAACTTCGTTCGAGAATGTGCGCGTGCCCGCGAAAAACAGGCTGGGCAGCGAGGGCGCGGGTTTTTCCATCGCCATGCACGCGCTGGACGGCGGCAGGATAGGCATAGCCGCGCAATCTGTGGGCATCGCGCAGGGCGCGTTCAACGAAGCGCTCCAATATGTAAAGGAAAGAAAACAATTTGGGCGGCCCATTAACGCCTTCCAGAACACAAGGTTTCAATTGGCGGATATGCAGACGAAGATAGACGCGGCCCGGCTGATGGTGTGGCGCGCCGCCACGATGAAGGATAACGGGGAAAACTACGCCACCGCCGCCGCGATGTGCAAACTGATGGCGTCTGAGACGGCAAACGATGTGACGCGGAAATGCGTGCAGCTTTTGGGCGGTTATGGGTATTCGCGGGAATACCCAGTGGAACGCATGATGCGCGACGCGAAGATCACGGAAATCTACGAGGGGACGAGCGAGGTCATGAAAATGGTCATCTACGGTTCCCTCAAGTCGAAATAGCCAGTATACGCAGGGGGGCGCAACGATGAAAATAGTAGTGTGTATCAAGCAAGTGCCGGATACAAACGAAGTGGAGATCGACCAGGAGACGAACACGCTTATTCGCGCGGGCGTTCCGGCCATCATAAACCCGGACGATAAAAGCGGTATCGAAGCGGCGCTTACGTTGCGCGGCCAAATAGAGGGCAGCACGGTAACGGCGCTTTGCATGGGCCCGCCGCAAGCGGAAATGGCGCTTTTTGAAGCGCTATCCATGGGGTGCGACGACGCGGTTTTAGTGAGCGGGCGCAAGTTCGGCGGCTCAGATACGCTCGCTACCTCCACCATTCTTTCGGCGGCGTTAAAAAAGATCGGTTACGACCTTATTATTACGGGCAGGCAGGCTATCGACGGCGACACGGCGCAGGTTGGCCCGCAGATCGCCGAGCACCTTAATATCCCGCAGGTAAGCTATGTGGAGGAGATCGAGCCGGAAGAAGGCGGGCTTATTGTGTTGCGGCAGTTTGAAGACAGATACCACAAGCTTCGCGTCAAATTCCCCTGCCTTTTAACCGCCATACAGGAGCTTGCGCAGCCGCGCTACATGACGGTGGGCGGCATTGTGGACGCGGCGCAAAAAGAGGTGCGGGTGATGGATTTCGATTCCCTGGCGGACTTGCTCGACCCCGCCGCGATCGGCCTTTCAGGCTCGCCCACAAGGGTAGTCCGTACGTATACGAAAGAGCCGAAATCGCAAGGAACCGTGCTCACCGGGCTTACGCCGGACGAAGCGGTGGACGCTATCATGGCGCGGCTGCACGAGGGCCATCTTATATAGGATAGGGGAAAGGGCAGACATGAGCAAAGACATTTACGTAATGATAGAACAGCGGGATGGCAAGCCGCTTGCCGTCGGCTACGAACTTTTGGGCGAAGCGGCCAGCCTTGCGCAAGACCTTAACCAGCGGGTTGTAGCCATGCTGCTGGGGGACGGCGTCTCCGGCTACGCACAGGAGCTGGTGCAGTACGGCGCGGACGAAGTGGTGGTTGTAGACGACCCCTTATTGAAAGAATATATGACCGAACCGTATGCCAAGGCGGTAACGGCGATCATTAAAGAACGGCAGCCGGAAATCGTGCTGTTTGGCGCGACCTCTATCGGGCGCGACCTTGCCCCGCGCATTTCGGCGCGCATTAAAACGGGCCTCACGGCTGATTGCACCGCGCTTTGCATCGACCCGGACACAAAACTTTTAAGGATGACGCGTCCCGCGTTCGGCGGCAACCTGATGGCGGTCATCGTGTGCAAGGATCACCGGCCGCAGATGGCGACAGTGCGCCCCGGTGTAATGCAGCCCATGGAGCGGGATGAAACGCGCACCGGCACGATAGAAAACTTCCCGGTCGCGCTCGGAAAGGCCGACCAAACAGTGGAACTGTTGGCGGTCGTTAAAAAAACGAAGAAAGCCGTGGACGTCGCGCAGGCAAAATGCCTCGTCTCCGGTGGGCGCGGCGTGGGCGGCAAAGAGAACTTCGGCCTGCTCACAGGCGTGGCGGAAGAACTGAACGGCGAGGTTTCCGCTTCGCGTGCGGCGGTGGACGCAGGATGGGCGGCAAAGGAACGGCAGGTTGGGCAGACGGGCAAGACTGTCCGCCCGGAGCTTTACCTTGCGTGCGGTATTTCGGGGGCGATCCAGCATGTCGCCGGTATGGAAAACGCGGGCCTTGTAATCGCGATCAACAAGAGCGAAACAGCGCCCATATTTGGCGTGGCCGACCTTGGCATTGTGGGGGATGTCCACGCTATATTGCCCCGATTGCGGCAAGCGATAAAAAAAGCAAAAGCGGAGGGGGTGCGTTATAAAGCGCCCTCTGTGGAACAACATATCGGCCTGGAAAATGTGTTGTATCACACAAAAGGCGGCATTGCTTATTTAACAATCAACCGGCCGCGGCAATTGAACGCGCTCAACCGCAACACTTTGCGCGAAATCGGCTCCATCGCGGATAAGCTCAAAGGCGACGAGTCGGTAAAAGTGCTTATTGTGCGCGGCGCGGGCGGGCGAGCGTTTGTGGCGGGCGCGGATATCACCGAGATGCGGGAAATGAGCGAGCGGGAGGGCAGGCAAATATCCCTCGAGGCGCAGGAAGTATTCAGCAAAATAAAGGAACTGCCGCAGATCGTGATCGCCGCGATCAATGGCTTCACCCTGGGCGGCGGCAACGAACTTGCGATGGCCTGCGACATCCGCGTCGCAAGCTCGCGTGCGAAATTCGGGCAGCCGGAGGTCAATCTGGGCCTCATTCCCGGATTCACGGGTACACAGCGCCTTTCCCGCCTTGTGGGCGACGGCGATTCTAAGAAGATGATCTTCACCACCGAGCGGCTGAGCGCGGAAGAAGCGCTTAGGATTGGCCTTGTGAATGTGGTCGTAGCGCCCGAAGGGCTGATGCGCACCACGCGCGACCTCGCCATGAAGATCATGGGAAAAAGCATGAAGGCCGTGCGGCTCGCGAAGCAGGCTATCAACGGCGGCCTGCCGCTGACATTCAAGCAAGGGTTGCTTGTGGAAAACGATTGCTGGACAAAGTGCTTCACGCCGGAGGGCGACGGGCATGAGGGAATGACAGCCTTTGTAGAAAAGCGGCAAGCAAATTTTAGTGAATAATCTCATTAAATAATGGTTTTATAAATTAAGCGGTGGTGAATTTCACCAGAAAACGAGGAGCAAAAATGGAATTTATGGAGTGTGTAACAAAAAGGCGCAGTATACGCAGCTTCACGGCTGAAAAAGTGGAAGAAGCGGTGCTCAGGCGGGTCGTGCAGGCGGCTTCCTATGCCCCAAGTTGGAAAAACTCGCAGACCGTGCGGTATATCGCGATAGAGCAAAAGGAACTATTGGAGGAGATCGCGCAGCATTGCGTGATGGATTTTGAATACAACAAGCGGACGATACGAAACGCGCCCGCGCTTATACTGGTCACAACCGTGGCAAACCGCGCGGGATATGAGCGGGACGGGTCCTTCTCCACAAGCAAAGGCACACACTGGGAAAGCTTTGACGCGGGCGTCGCCACGATGGCGCTGTGCCTCGCGGCGCAGGAGCAAGGACTGGGCACCGTGGTGATGGGCATATTCGACGAAGAGAAAACAGACGAAGCGGTGGGTATCCCCGTGGGGCAAAAGCTCTCCGCCATGGTCGCCATCGGCTATCCGGACGAACAGCCTATCATGCCAAAGAGAAAAAGTGTAGATGAGCTGTTGACGGTTATAAAATAGCGTAAGGAGTTAAAATAAACATTAATATGTTAATATGTTTCGCATCCGGCGGTGCAGGAAAAAATGACACGTTTGCGAAACATCTTTCCCCTGCGCCTCGTCTAATCAATAACTAACAAAGAAATAGCAAAGAACCAAAGGAGTGTATGGTATGTCAAATTTTTCTCGGAGCACAACGGTAAAGAAACAGGCAAGATGGATATTTTGGGCTATGACGGCATTGTTCCTGGCCGTGTTCTTATTGGGCGCGCCCGCCGTCGCAAAAGCGGAGGGTGGGCTGGAGATGACCACCGCTTACCCCGGCGTTACGGCAAAAGCCGGTGAAAACGTGAGCTTCGACCTTGCGCTCACAAACGCGAACGTTGTGCCAATCACGGCGGAGCTTTCGGTAACTTCCCTGCCGGACGGATGGGAAGGCTATTTTGAAGGGGGCGGCAGCAATATAAGCAGCGTTACCGTAACGCCCACCACGGCGGAAACGGACCCCGCCGAGGCGACGTTCAACCTCACGATCCCCGAAGACGCCGCGGACGGCGACTATTCGGTAACGCTGCGCGCGGATGCGGGAGATGGCGTCGCCTCCACATTGAACCTGTCGCTTAACGTAAGCGAACTGGAGCTTTCGCAGGGGCAATTCACCTCGCAATATCCCGAGCTTGCCGGCCCCGCCGCCGCAACGTTCAGTTACACGCTGAACCTTTCCAACAACAGCGGCGTAGACCGGTCTTACAGCTTACTCTCACAGGCGCAGGAAGGCTGGCAGGTAGCGTTTAAGCCCGCCGGTGAAATAAACCAGATCGCCAGCCTCACGGTGGAAGCGGGCAAAAGCCAGGCGTTGGACGTCACGATCACGCCGCCCGCCACGGTCACAGCCGGGGCGTACACCATCCCCTGCGCCGCCGTTTCCGCGGATGAAACATTACAGACAGAGCTTTCCGTAACCATCACAGGCTCGTATGCCTTAACGCTTTCCACGCCCAGCGGCAACCTCTCACTCGACGCTTATGCGGACAGGGAAACGCCCGTCACGCTTGCCATCGCCAACACGGGCAGTGCCGACCTGCAAGGCGTGGCGTTAAGCTCGTCTGTGCCGGAAAGCTGGAACGTGCGCTTTGAGACCGCCACGATCGACACACTGCCCGCGGGCACATCGCAGGAAGTAACAGCCTACATCACACCCGGCCCCAGCGTGATCTCCGGTGATTATGTCGCCAGCATTACGGCAGGCACAGCCGAAGCGGCCGCCTCGGCGGATTTCCGCGTTACAGTGAAGACGCGCACATCCTGGGGCATCGTGGGCGTCGTGATCATCGCGCTGCTCGCGGTCGCGCTCGTACTCGTGTTCCGCAGATTCGGGAGACGGTGACTATGGCGGAAAAACAGGCTATGATACAAACGGAAGGGCTGACCAAAAAATACGGCGAAAAAACAGCCGTGAACGAACTGAACCTGACCGTAGCAAGGGGCGAGGTTTTCGGGCTTCTCGGGCCAAACGGCGCGGGCAAGACCACCACGATACTGATGCTGCTGGGACTTTCCGAACCGACGGCGGGCAGCGCGTTTATAGATGGAAAAAACTGCACGCGCAACCCTATAGAAGTAAAGCGTATCGCTGGTTACCTGCCGGATAACGTCGGCTTTTACGGTGATATGACAGGCCGGGAAAACCTGTGCTTCACCGGGCGGCTGAACGGGCTTTCCGAAAAAGAAATCGACGAGCGCGCCGAACGATTTTTAGAGCGCGTGGGTATGGCTTACGCCGCCGACCAAAAAACGGGAACCTATTCCAAAGGCATGAAACAGCGCCTGGGTATCGCGGATGTACTGATGAAAGACCCTAAAGTGGTTATATTGGACGAACCCACACTGGGCCTGGACCCGGAGGGCATACGCGAGCTGATGACGCTGATCCGCGAGCTTGCCGAACGCGACGACCGCACCGTTTTGATTTCCTCGCACCAACTCCACCAGATTCAGCAAATATGTGATCGCGTGGGTATTTTTGTGAGTGGTACGCTAATGGCATGCGGCAAAATAGACGAGTTGTCGAAGCAAATCGGGCAAAGCGGCCGCACCACGCTGGAAGTGGCGGCGGCCCCGGACGACAATAAGCTGAAAGAAACACTGCGCGGGCTTCCTGCTGTGCTGGACGTTACGCGCGAAAGCGGCCATTATTTGCTCACCGCGGAGGGCGACGCAAGAAAACTTGTGGCGGATACACTTTGCGCGGGCGGATACTCCTTGCTGCATCTGCGGCAGCGCGGCGGCGATTTGGATGAAATATACCGGCGCTATTTTGAGGAAGAGGGGGCATGAGAATGGAAACAGTAGTCGAAAACGGCAAAGTCCGGCCTCGGGAAAGGGGCGGCGGCGCAGGCGTTTACGCGCTGTACCGCAAGGAGCTTTCCGACCACATAAAAAGCAAACGTTTTTTGATCATCATCGCGCTCATTGCCATAACGGCGATCGCCAGCCTGTACGCCGCGCTGGGCGGGCTGCCCGCGGTGCTGGAAGAAGCAGTGAGCGATTCGGTCTTTTTAAAGCTGTTCACCACGGGGAGTGGCTCCATCCCGTCGTTCGTGTCGTTCATCGCGCTTTTGGGGCCGCTCGTTGGCCTTACGCTGGGCTTTGACGCCATCAACGGGGAACGGTCACGCGGCACGATGGGGCGGCTGGTGTCGCAGCCCATCTACCGTGACTCCATTATAAACGGAAAATTCCTGGCGGGGCTTACGGTCATATTCATCATGGTTGCCTCGCTCGGCCTCATCATCAGCGGCGTGGGGCTCATCGCGACAGGCGTTGCGCCCTCCGGAGAGGACGTGGCGCGCATCCTGGTATTCCTGCTCTTCACAGGCGTATACATGGCGTTCTGGCTGGGGCTTTCCATTTTGTTTTCCGTGCTGTGCAAGCATGCCGCGACTTCGGCGCTGGCTGTTATCGCCATCTGGCTGGTCATGGCCATATTCATCAGCCTGCTTGCCGGTATCATCGCGGACGGCCTGCACCCCTTGACCGATACGTCACCCGCAAGCGCCCAGTTGGAAAATTACATGACGGAAATAGGTGTGAGCCGCATCTCCCCCACCAACCTCTACAGCGAAAGCGTATCCACGATACTTGACCCCGGTATCCGGGCGATCGGCATAGTCACGCAGGAGCAGATATCGGGCGCGATCGTGGGCAACCTGCCCCTTTCGGAAAGCCTGCTGCTTGTATGGCCGCACCTCACAGTGCTCGCAGCCATGACGATGGTTAGCTTTGTAGTGTCGTATATCTGCTTTATGCGGCAGGAAATTAGGGCAAGTTGATTGTACAATAGAGATTAGACGTTTTGCTGGTGGAAAAAATTATTATTATCGGCGGCGTAGATGTTGGTTCACCGGGCGATACAGACTTCTTATGTTGATGGGTTCAGCCATTCCCGCGCTACGCGCGGGAATGATCCGGCTGTCAATAAAGGCACGACATCTGCGGCGTCATCGCATAACCACGCGACCTCGGCGAATCGGTTATTCTGCCTCGCCCGCATGGTTATGCGATTCCTTGCACCTGGGCCTTTTTTGACAGCCTGCGCAGAGTATCAAATTTTTACTGTATTTTAGGTTTTTTGGCACTCTGTCCATTCCCGCGCTACGCGCGGGAGTGGTGATGGTGGGCCGTTCGTCACACGAACGGGGAAAAATAGAGGAAAAAGAGAGGTGCCCGGCGGGGCAAGGGCGTATCACATAGCACGCCGCCGTGAGTGGAACAGAGAAATCAATGCGGATTAGCCACTCCCAAACATAAAAAATGTTTGAAATATGGCGCGTTTTTTATTATACTGATACTGAATTTGCAGGCAGCGCACTATCATTATAGCGGAGGTCGCTCTATGCTTTGTCCCCATTGCGGAAGGGCGCTTTCCGCCGGTGCGGTTTGTGATTGCCGCCTACAGGAAGACAATCCCGGCGAANNGCAGGCTGCCCTCCCAGTCCTATGGCGGGCAGCAATACCGGCGGCAGCAGGCGCCGCGCGACTTAGGCCCTTATACGGCAGATCGCCGCAAAAGGCAGGAACCCGCGCCGCCCCGGCCGAAAAACGCCCCGGCTGTTTTAGGGCTGGTTGTGGCACTGGCGGCCATTGTCCTTGATATCAGCTTGCTCGGTATTCCCAGCGTGCTTGCCATCGTGCTGTCCGCCGTCGGCATGTGGCGTGCGAAGCAAAACAGGGATGCGGGTTACGGGCTTGCACTCGCCGGCCTTATCATCGGCGTCGCCGTGCTTGTTTGTACCATCATTGTTTATGCGACATGCGCTTCTTTCACCACCGGCTCCGCTTCCCTTTTATCATGTTCCGGTAGCAGTTTCGAGTACAGGAATGTGGTGTAAATATAGGAAAAATATGAAAGTAACGAGGTGACCATTATGTTCTGTCCCAATTGCGGAAAACAACTGAACGAAGGCGAAACCTGTACATGTAGGCAGGAAAACACATTCCAGCAGGATCCACCGCAGCAAGACCAGCAATACCAGCAATACCAGCAGTACCAGCCCCAACAGGATCAACCGCAGCAAAACCAGCAGCAATACCAGCAGTATGGCCAGCCGCAGCAAAACCAGCAGCAGTACCAGCAGTATGGCCAGCCACAGCAAAATCAGCAATACCAGCAATATGGCCAGCCGCAGCAGCAATACCAGCAGCAGTATCAGGGCGGCGCGGGCATAGACGCGGGCCCGATAAACGGGCTTGCTATCGGCGGCTTTGTGCTCTCGTTAGTGTCTATCTTTTTAAATCCCTTCTTCCTGATTCCGGGAATCGTCGGTATTATTTTAAGCGCACTCGCGATGAAGCAATGCAACGAAACAGGCCAGAGCGGCAGAGGGTTTGCCATTGCCGGGCTTGTGATCAGCATTATTACCACGATAATCTACGGCATTGTCTTTATTGTAATAGCTGCCGCGTGCAGTACGGGTTTTGGCGCTCTCGGCGCTTTGGGCGCGATGGATTATTTCTGGTGAGATGGCGCACCGCAGATAAAAAAGGAGCCGCAAGCGCGGCTCTTTTTTATTTTACGCTAATAAGCCTCCTGTTTGTAGGTAAAACCGGTCATGAAAAAACTGCTTATAAAACTATTGGTTTTCAGATAGTAGCCCCGTGCCGTCATAAGGCCCTGTAGCTCCTGCTTCAGGTAATCCATTGCGGCGCGCAGCTCCTTCAGGTCGTTTTGCAGCACTTCTTTTTCCGCATCCGTGAAGCTCGCGCCCTTTTGTTCGAGCACGCGTGTTAATAGGTCATATTCGTTTTGCAGCGTTTCCCGCTCGCTTTTACAAAATACGACTTGCTCATCAATATCGCCGATAAGCCTGTTATACTTCTCCGTTAATACTTCCTGACCGGGCAATACTTCCTGGCAATCCAGCATGGTAATCACTTCCTTTTCTATTTCTTTCGATGCGGAAACGCCGCACAGTATTATTTTAGTGCGCCGTACTTTCTGTCCTTTTTAGTGTACCCAGATAAAGGCGGATATTCTTGCCCCGCTAACGCCGGCCGACCGCCCTTTGCATTTTTCCGGAATGACTGCCGGTGTTTTTCCCATTACTTATCGCGATCTCCCTGCCTTTTTTCAGCATGGCAATCTCTGCTTTTTTTGCGTCCGTTTCTTTTAATTCCAGCTTCATTCTGTTCATCCTGTTCATCGTTCGTGCTCCTTCATAGATATCACCCGGATCGATTTCCATGAAATAATACCTTGATCCAATAGCAACACAGCGTCAACACAACACCGCTCATTATAATGGCAGTGTGCTATTATTATTTTAACCAGCTTCCGCTAGTCGAAACACGCTAATTAAAACATGTAATAATAACTAAATTTAACGAATACTAACGAAATATAAACAATCATGTGATGATATCCATAAAAAAGTGCTATTATTGCATGAATTCTTGGTTTTAAGCACGATATAACGTTTATAGTTAATATGTTACTAGCAAATAAATTTAAATAATACGCATTCCAAATAGAAAAACCTAAAACCGAATTTTCTATTCAGCCTATGGTTGCGCAAACCGGCTTGCCGGTTTGCATGGAATGAGGTATTGACCGGCTTTCCCGCCCGGAAGCTCTTCTTCGAAGCGCAGTGGCCGGGTAAAATTACAACGCAGGCGTTTTTTAATTGGAAATGGTATAAAATGCTGTTTTCGGGACATTGCATAGTTCGGAGGCTACTTCACGTGAACCCAAAAAATAGTAACGTAAAAAACAGCAGTACTAGGGAAACGCAGGACAGTAAGCGTTACCAGCTCGATCAGCTTAGCTATCTGAATGCGTACGTTTATTTCAGCGATACGGAAACAAGGGAAGTCGTTTATTGCAACGACGCGTTGCGCGACCTGTTTCAGATCGGGGAGTATCAAGGGAAGAAATGTTACGCGGCCATTTACGGGGAAACCGAGCCCTGTTCCTTCTGCCCGCTTTCCGAGCTGCTCGACGGCAGGCAGGACACCGTTGTGTGGACGCTGTTTGACAGCGAACGGCAGCGGTATTTCAGAAGCTATAACACGCTGATCAAAGACTATGGCTCAAAGACGCTGCATATGCAGTGCTCTTTTGATACGACGCTTTCGGATAATATCCGCGTGGAAGACCAAAAGCGCGCCTATACGCTGTATCATATCGCGATGAATTTTATCACACCCCGCCCGTTAAGGGACGCGATTCGCAGCTCACTTTCGATATTGGGCCACTATACCGGCGTCTCCCACATACGGGTTTTTAAGGAAACGCATGAAAACAACCTGTTTGAATGCGTATACAACTGGCAAGAGAGCGGAAGGGCGCAAAGTATGGGCATCGTGCTCAATTCGGATGTGTTCTACGCCCTTATTAACGGGGAATGCGTCGTTGTGGAAAACAGCTTTCCAAATGTGGAGCGCAGGCGCCTTTCCGAAAAACTGCGGTCAAATTATTTTATCTGCGCGCCTATTCGTACAAAAGAAGGGTTGTGGGGATTTTTAGAGCTGGACGCGGGCATGAGCGTGCGCCACTGGTCGGCGGAAGATGTGAGCACCATCGCGACCGTTACGGATATCCTTGCATCCGGTATCAGCCGGACTGCCACCGAACAGCAGCTTTACACCACGCAGCGGACGCTGCGCGTTATGCTGGATAATGTGCCCTCCGGTATTTTCTGGAAAGACAAGAACGCCGTTTATCAGGGCTGCAATAAAGTATTCGCCCGCTTTTTGGGCTTGCCGGAAAAGAGCGTGCTGGAAAAGACCGATTACGAGCTGTTTAGCGGAGACACGCTGCGGTTTTTGCTGGGCCCGGATAAAGACACGCCGGAACAAAACGACAAGACGGTCAGGCACACCGGCTATGTGAACGACCGCAACACCGGGAAGAAAAAGTGCCTCAGCATGACAAGGATACCCGTGGCGAACGAAATGGGCGACACCGCCTATATCCTTGGCATATTAGATGATATCACACAGGAATCGGAAGCCAAAAAACAGATGGAGCTGCGCGATAAGGCACTGAAGCGCGCCATCAAGGCGGAACAGCAGGCGAACCGTGCGAAGAGTAATTTTATCTCCCGCATAAACCATGAAATGCGAACGCCGTTAAACGCCATATTGGGTATGACGCATATCGCCAGAGATACGACCGACCTGAAGAAGATGCAGCACTGCCTGGAGAGGATAGAAGCGTCTTCCAGCCACCTCCTTTCCTGCATCAACGACGTGCTGGACCTTGCTAAGATTGAATCGGATAAGCTCGTGCTCGAAAGCGAGGACTTTTGCCTGGAAAAACTTCTCTCGAACCTATGCAATGTGCTCTCCGTGAGCGTAAATGAAAAAAACCAGAAGCTCGCGATACACATCGGCCCGGACGTTCCCGGGAACTTTGTGGGCGACGCGTACAGGCTGGGGCAGGTTATAATCAACCTGCTTTCCAATGCCGTAAAATTTACGCCCGAGGGCGGCGAGATTTGCCTGGAAGTGCAGGCGACGGCGAACGATGACGATCATACGGTATTGCGCTTCTGTGTGCGGGATAACGGGATCGGCATGAAAAAGGAAGCGATAGACAAACTGTTTCTTCCTTTTGAGCAGGCGGATAGCAGCATCACGCGGAAATACGGGGGCAGCGGCCTCGGTATGTCCATCGCCAAACAGATCGTAGACCGCATGGGCGGCGCGATCGAAGTATGGAGCAAGCCGGGCCGCGGCACAGCCATCAGCTTTACGGTAGACCTGCAAAATTCAGCAAAGGACGAACGCCCTAAGCTTACCCGGCGGCTAAAAGGGAAGCCGTTAAGGCTTATCTTGTTCGACCCGGATGTGAAGGGCGTGGATACGCTCAGGCAGGCGGCGGGGAGTAAAGCCTCCATCCACCATGTAGCCGACAGGCAGGAATTGCTGGCCGCCGTCGCGGAGGGAAGCGAACACACCCATCAGGCCGTGTTCCTTGATATTATGCAGGTGTTCCAAAATGGCGACAACTTGCTGGAATTGATACAGGAACGCTTTGGGGAACAAAAGATCGTGCTCATCCTGACCACGCAGCAACTTGATGCGTACGATGAGATCGTATCTTCGCATAATGTGGAAAAACTGCTTCACCGCCCGTTTTTGCCATCCGCGTTTATCCAAACGGTAAACGAGCTGTTTGAAAGCGTTCCGGCGGATGGTAAAAAGAAACCCGCGATTGAAATGTTTTCCGGCAGGGGGGTACTTGTGGCCGAAGATATCGATGTCAACGCCGAAATCATCAGGGAATTTCTGCAAAAGCACGGCGCGCAGGTTTTGGTGGCCAAAGACGGTAAAGAAGCCGTCGAATTGTTCACAAAGAAAAAGCGGTCGCTTGACCTTGTGTTGATGGATGTGCATATGCCTGTGATGACCGGATATGAAGCGGCGCAGCACATACGCGCGGTCAACCCGAAAGTTCCCATTATCGCAATGACGGCCGACGTGCTTACGGAAGACCTGCAAAAATGTATCGACGCGGGGATGAACGACTACCTGACAAAACCGATAGATTTTGAGCGAACGACGCGCGTATTGCTTGAGCACATGCCCGCGCGCCGCCAAAGCACCAGCGAAAAGAAGCAGGATATTTCGCTGATCGATGATAAGGAAGCCCTGGCAAAGATGGGCTGCACCGGTGAAACCTACCAAAAACTTTTACAGAGCTTTTTGGAAACGCCTTACCGCGTGGGGTTACAGTTTGCGTGGCAGTTTAAGAACATGGACCGGCTTCGGTTCCTTGTGCATACGCTTCGGGGCACGGCGGGCAACCTCTCGTTAAAAAAACTGGTCGAGGAAGCAGGCATCTATGAAGAATCGTTGGACGCCCGGGGTTTTGAAAAGCAGGCGCTTGATAAATTGCTCTATTGGCTCGGCAGGACGACCGTCGCCATAAAGAAAAACTGTAAACAGGAAATTGTGTTATAGTACTATAAAAGCATAGTAAAAAGTACGGGATTGTAAAAATACCCTTCGGGTGCCTATCAGGTATTCCTTTGGGGTCAAGGTATCCCTGCGGGATGATTATATGCCTCCGGCGGCTCAAGGATGCTGCGCTCCTTGAGAATCCTCGCTTTCAAAATGATGCCCATTTCAATTAGTCGTCATTTTTCCAGTGAATACTTTCCCGTTCCACCCTTTCTGCGATTAACATAAGAAGCAATAAGAAACCATGGTTTTCATCTTCTATATGATATTTTCGAGATTCATTGCCATGAACATAACTTACATTGTTTGCGAAAAATTTATTCAATGCCTCATACGACAATAGTAGGCGAGCAAAACTCGATCTTTCAAATGGGCCGGGATATTTTCTTGATAAATACTCAATCAAATCTTCGCTATCCATATGCTCTTCGATTGTTTTAATTGACTCGTGCTGGCCGATCGAAATCAAGTAAACAATGATAGTTTGGAACGTACCTTAGGGCATTCCGCTGAAGCCTTGGCGTTGCTTTGGGGTTCTTAGGGGC
>DOMW01000179.1:17644-20406 GCA_003510345.1 Clostridiales bacterium
TACCCAAAAGCAAACGCAAGATATTTGTATAATGTAAATACGGGTTCGTATTTGGACGGACATATCTAACCGGGGCACAGATAAACCTTGTTAAACGGTTACCCACAAGAGGACAAAAACGTGCGCCCGCATTGATCAGCGGTTACTTAAAGCAGTTTTTCCATTTGGTATTAGTATGAATTGAATTATGCCGCGTTTTCGTTTATGATTGAATAACAGAGAAAAATTGAGGGGTTGTATTCATGCTGGAAAAACTAAAAGAAGAAGTGCTGCGCGCAAACAAGATGCTGCAAACGGAACGGCTGGCAATCTTGACATGGGGCAATGTTTCGGCGCGGGATGAAGAAACCGGGTATATCGTGATCAAGGGGAGCGGTGTGGAGTATGCCGACATGACGGCGGAGCACCTTGTTACCGTGAAGCCGGACGGGACGGTTGTGGAAGGCGCTTGCCGCCCCTCTACCGACCTAGCCACGCACCTTGTGCTGTACCGAAGCTTCCCCTGCGCGAAGGGGGTCGTGCACACGCATTCCCCTTACGCGACGGTGTGGGCGCAAGCGGGGCAAAGCATCCCCTGCTACGGCACGACGCACGCCGATTACTTTAAAGGCGACATCCCCTGCACGCGGGCCATGACGCCGGAAGAAATAAACGGCGACTACGAGCGAAACACAGGCGAGGTGATCGTAGAGGCCTTTAAGGGGATCGACCCCGCTTCCATGCGCGCGGTGCTGGTGCAGTGCCACGGCCCGTTTGCGTGGGGCGATTCGGCGGAGGACGCCGTACACAACGGAATCGTGCTGGAAAACGTTGCGATGATGGCGCTGCGGACAAAGGTAAACCTCGGCGGGGGGCAGCCGCTCATTTCGGATGACCTGATGAAAAAGCACTATAACCGCAAGTTTGGCCCGGGGGCCTATTACGGACAGCGATAGCGCCTCTTTTCGAAATATAAGAAAAACTGACTGCGGGCAGGCGGAAAAAGGGGGAGCGGACAGGTATGAGGTGGGTAGACCGGCTGGCCCTGTATGTGCTGGGCATATTGCTTTTAACGCGGCAGGAAATCGACGCCATGTTTGTTATCACAGTATTGGCGGCGGTGGCGGGCGGGTGTTTGTGCGGCTATTTCACCGGTAAACTGCCAGTTGTATTTGTTTGCGCCGGGTTTTTCGTGCTTTCTTTTCTACAACCGCTGTTATTGCTGTTTTGGCCGGTGTTTACATATGAAATATTTTTGCGCGGTCTCTACCCGGCGGCGGCGCTGCCCGCCGTTTGTCTGGCTGCGCGCATAGGCGCGTTCGGCGGGTTTGAGATTGCCCTGCTTTTGTTTGGCATGGGGCTTGCGGTCTGCCTCGGGCTGCGCGGGGCAAGGACGGAGCGGATGAGAAAAGATATGCGCGAGCTGCGTGATACAGCGGTGGAAACGCACAGGACGCTCGCCGCGAAGAACAAGGAACTGATGGCGGCGCAGGGGTATGAGGTGCGTATCGCCACGCTGCAAGAGCGCGGCCGTATCGCGCGGGAAATACACGACAACGTAGGCCATATGCTGGCGCGCGCCATACTGCAAACGGGCGCGGTGCTGGCGACTGCCGGGGAAGGTGACGTGAAGGCGGGGCTTTGTGACGTAAAGGAAACACTGAACCATGCCATGGATAGCGTGCGCAAAAGCGTGCATGACCTGCGGGATGAATCGTTCGACCTGCACGGCATGGTGCAAGCATGCGCGCGGGATTTCCCGGGGTATGACTGTAAGCTGCACTATGATATGGGACCGGATGTACCGCGCGCGGTGCAATATTGTTTTTTGGCGGTGATACAGGAGGCGTACTCTAATACGCGCCGTCATTCGGACGCGACGAAGGTCACGATCGACATACAGGAGCACCCGGCATTCTACAAGCTGCTCTTTTGCGACAACGGCAGCGAGAAAAAGGAAAGCGGAGGCACGGGTATGGGGCTTGATAATATGCGGGAACGGACGCTTTCGCTGGGCGGGCAGTTCCATACGCAATGGAAAAACGGGTTTTCCATCCATATCATGATACCAAAGAAAGGGCAGGAATAGCGAATGAAGATCATTCTGGCGGACGACGACCCGGTGGTGACCGCGTCTTTAAAAACGATCTTGCAGGCGGACGAGGAAGTGGTAGTTGCCGGTGTTGGGGGAAGCGGGGAAGACGCCGTTGCGCTGTACGAGGAACACCGGCCGGATGTGGCGCTGCTCGATATCCAGATGGGCGGCACAAGCGGGCTTTGCGCCGCGGAAGAAATATTAAAGCGCGACCCGGACGCGAAGATATTATTTTTGACCACATTCTCGCATGACGAATATATTGTAGCCGCCCTCAGGATGGGCGCGAAAGGCTACATGCTGAAGCAGGATTTTGATAAGATACTGCCCGCTTTAAAGGCCGTACAGGCCGGGCAAAACGTGCTTGGGAACGAGGTGGTGACGAAACTGCCCACATTGATGGATAGCCCGGACAAAAAAGACCTCTCCCGCTTTGGCATAGACCAAAAGGAGCAGCGGATCATTTCACTTGTGGCGGAGGGGCTTTCCAACAAAGAAATTGCGGGAATGGTTTTTTTGAGCGAAGGGACGGTGCGCAACTATATCAGCACGATACTGGAAAAGCTGGATCTTCGGGACAGGACGCAGCTCGCCGTGTTTTATTACAGGAATTGCCGGTAATACGGATGCATACCTTTCCAGGTAACCGCTGATTACAGCGGTCACCAGGCTGTCAATAAAGGCACGA
>DOMW01000247.1:0-5676 GCA_003510345.1 Clostridiales bacterium
CCGCGCGCAGCGCGGGAAAGGTTCTAACAACTGACGTAAAAAGTCTGTATCGCCCGGCGCAACAAAATCTGTGCCGCTCATGATGCTATAGTTCTCCATCCACGCAAAACGACCACTCCCACTATAGGAGCACGTTTTATCGGTTATTACTTCTATTGCGTGCGTTTGGCCTTCATTTCCGTAAATTGAAGGTACAGTTCATCCACATAAGTACGCGTGCATTTTGACAGCATTTCCGGCGCGATCAGTTTTATATATTCCGCGAAGTCACTTACGCTGACGTCATGCTCCGCAAGCAGATAAGACGCGAAATTCGGGTGCGCGCACCGCATCGCCGTTATCATATAGTAAGGCGAATACCCCCACTGGTTTTTCTCGAACTCAGGCTCGGTGACTTCACTGATCACGCGAAAAATACTGTCGAGGTCATATTTTTCGCCATACTGCGCGTTATAGTAATGGGCAATCAATTCTGTCTGTAAATTGCCCGCCCCGCGGCCCATGCCGTTGACGGATGAATCAATAATGTAATCCCGGTCATTTTGCATCTCAAAGAACAGTGAGGCGTTCACTTGCGCGAGCAGCATATTATTATGCCCATGAAACCCTATCTTTATATTCTTGTCCAGATTTTCATCCAGTATAGACACAAAAGAACGCAACTCTTTCGTTGTCATGCAACCGAACGAATCTACGATAGAAACGGCATAAGTGGGCAGGCTGCCACAGAATTTTTCAACCAGCGCCTCAAATTCCTGCTGCGAGTAGTCCACGGTAACCATGGGCTGCAACAGCAGGTCATAGCCTTTTTGCACAACCTTTTCACAAAAGGGCAGCGTTTGGTCTATCTGCCGCTTATAAAAGACAACGCGAATCCCGTCGGCGGTGTTCTCGTCCCGCTCGCTCAAACTGTTTGCGTCAAACTGGAAAACGTCCGACATAAGCACATATTTACAGTTTTTCCTGTCAGTCGGCAAAAATCTCGAAGCGGATTTCATATTCAGGAAGGTGGACCCCTGCACATCCTGCAATATGGAAGTCAAATACCCGACCTCAATATAATCCATGCCCGCGTTTGTCAGGTTGTTGAGTACGGATGCAATTTGGGCTTCGGAAAAATCCCAGTTATTTGTATGCCCGCCGTCCCTCAAAGTGCAATCCAGAAGCTCTATCATTTTCCGGCCAACTCCTTGTATAGTAAATTCGCGATTTCAAAATCTTCCGGGTTGTCAATATCAAATGCTTCAATTTCCCCGGTTATATATAAGAACGGATTAAAACCAACGCGGCGGCCATATTCTACAAACAGTGATTTTGTGAAAACATACGCATTGGAGGATTCTTTGTAAAGAGGCACCAAATCCTGTGTGCGCGGAACATTGCCCGGATCATAATTTAACGGCGCGCCGTCTTTCCAGAGGAAACTTTGTATTTTAGAGGCGCAAAAAGCCGAGTCAAACTCACCGGATGCCACCTTTTCGATACATACCTCAAAGCTTTTTGCGGTGGCAAACGGCGCTGTTGCGTGCGTCATTATATAAATGCCGGCATCAACCAGCTTCATGAACTCGGTAATGAGCTGGTTGACGGTAACAGTATTTCCGTCCAGCCAAGCGGGCCTTTGCAAAAATAGTATTCCGTCCAGCAAATACTCTTGTATGGCCGTGTCAGAGCAGAAGACATACACTTCATCAATGTGCCTGGCGGCAAGGCACGCCTTTTGGATTAAGTGGATTAAGGGTGTGCCGTCATACAGCTTTTTTATATTCTTTCCGGGCAAGCGTTCGTTGTTTAATTTAATAGGTATAAACGCGACTGTTTTCATCAATTCTCCCTTGCACAGCATCCATTCTTTACATGCGCCTGCGTATATGGCTAAATAACCGCACAGTCTGCGGTTTCCGCCCTGGTTTGCATGTAATGCTCAAAGTGCTTCATGTAGATATCCGTCGGGGATGGGTTTCCCAACCGATAACGGATATAGTTTTCATCCGTGACCCATTCCCACGGAACCAAATAGCCGAAAACGACAAAGTTGATAAACTCCAGCGACGCGATTGTTTCACTGGGGTCGGCCATGCCTTTATTGCTCATGAAATAATAGGGAGCCTCGCCATAGGCGCACGCCAGCTTGCCCAACAGCAGCGTTTCAAACAATACATTGCTTTTCACCGCGGCGACCCTCTTACATTTGCAGATGAAATGAAAAGAGGAGGGCGAAACATCATTGTTCATAACACCGCCGCCATAGGCTTGGTTGGGATGCCCCCGAAAAACCACCTGGTCATAGTCATAACGCCGCAACGCGTTCATTTTCAACTCCGCGGCGGACATCAGAGTATCTTTTATCGTCAATCCATAATTCATTGTGGGCAGGGCAACCCCCAATTCATAAACAGGTTTCATATCCATTATATCCATAAGCTGAGGAAGCATTTTCTTATCAGCCATCAGGGAAATCAGTTCCTTGCGGCTCAGTATGGGAACAGGTTTTTTTTCGGCTTCTACCAAAAATGTCTTGTATCGATCTTCCAGTTCCCCGGTTCCGTACATGTCTTTTAAATCAAAATAACCGGTATGAAAATCGTAAGTCGGCGGCCGGAAGGGCCCGAATTCATTATGGATAATAGGGATTCCCCTTTTGCGGGCAATATATTTTAAGCTCTCCGTAGAGCAAAAACACTGGAACGCTTCGATGGGTTCCTCAAAGTCGGCCGCGATGCGGTCCAGCAATTGCTCGATATATTCCTCGAATGACTCGTCACGGTTTTTAAGCAAATAGATCCATGCGTCAAGCTGGGAAGGGAACCGGCCTATCAGAGATTGTTCAAATTCCGCCGAAATCATATAAAACGGCGCTAGATCCAACTCATCTTGCGCCGGCTTACCAAACCGGAATTTTTTCCGCATCGCCTCGAACCACATATCTCCCAGCCCGAGCCGCGCCATTGTTTTAAGGGGCTGGCAATACCGCTCGTGCGCGATCACTGGCCAGCCATGCTTTTTTGTCATTTCAAAATACATATAGAATGGCGCGATATGGTCATATTCATTCACTGTCTCCATATTAAAAATAAAAGGTACAATCATCGTTTTGCCTCTCGTCTTATATTTTTCGTGTTTTTATTATAACATGGATCAAAACGATAGCAAACCGTTACTTTCACAGGAGGAGTGGCCCATCCGTACGTGGTTTTGAATTAACTTTGGCAGTGTTTACCCGCAGCAGCAATTCTACTTAATCACTAGGTTATCGCTTCCAAGGTATGCCTTCAGCTCCTCCGCAAGCGCGGCGCAATACCGCACGCTACGCCCGCCGGTGAGCTTATATTTCTGGTTTGTCTTTTCCACAAAAACCACGATGCTGCTGTTTCCCGGGTAACGCCCGCTGATGGCAAGCAGCCCGTCCACATCGGAATCGCCTGCCTCGGGCACTTTCACATAAAACTGTTTTCCGTTGTAAAACGCGTCATTTGGCACAAACGGGGCGACCTCCTCGGCGAGCAGCTCTACGCCGTTTGCTGCCGTAACGGTGATCTTCCCCTTAACGGTTATGATAGCGTCATTCGCGAGAAAGCCCTCGCAGGCGGCGTATGTGTTGGGAAAGATGATAACACCAATCTGCGCCGACATATCCTCCAGTGTGATATTCGCCATGTTTTGGTTGTTTTGTTTTGTACGCCGCACTTTAACCGACGTGACGATGCCGAGAAGCTCTACCTGCCGCCCGTCGTATTCATACATGCTCGCCTCATTTTCGGCGGCGCCCATGATCTGCGCGATAGAATCTTCACGCGCCAGCAAAACTTCCCGGAGGTCGTCGAGCGGGTGGCCGCTTATGTACAGCCCGGTCATCTCCTTTTCGAGGGAGAGCAGGCGGTCGTGCGGGTATTCTTCCACATCCAGGAGCACGGCGGCAAGTGGCGCGAAATCGTCCTGCGCACTGTCAAACAGCGAAAGCTGGCCGGAAGACAGGCGCTTTTCACGCTGCTGCGCGGCATACAGGCTATCTTCATATATGGACATAAGCTGCGCGCGCTTTACATGAAGACTGTCAAAACAGCCGGACAATATAAGGCTTTCCAACCGCTTCTTATTGAGGACCGCCGTATTTCTGCCCACAAAATCGTCGAAGCTCCAGTAGCCGCCTTCCCGCCGCTCTACTACCGCTTCGATCGCCTCGCCCACGTTTGTGATGGCGGAAAGGCCAAAACGTATCCCGCCGTTTTCGGTGGAAAAACGCATTTGAGATTTGTTGATATCCGGCGGCAGCACGCGTATGCCCGCTTTGCGCAAATACTGGATATACGCCGCGAGCTTGGGTTTTGCGCCCACAAAGCTGTTTAAAAGCGCCGTCATGAACTCCACCGGGTAATAGTATTTCAAATACGCCGTCTGGTAAGCCACGACAGCGTAGGCGCAGGCATGCGATTTATTGAACGCGTAGTTCGCGAACGCCATCATCTGGTCAAACAGTTCGTTGGCCGTTTTTTCGTCCATGCCGCTTTTCACCGCGCCCTTTACGCCTTCGCTTTCATCGCCGTGGATAAACAGGCGGCGCTCTTTTTCCAGCACGGCCTGCTGCTTTTTGCTCATGGCGCGGCGCACAAGGTCGCTCCTCGCCATGGAATAACCGGCGACGTCGCGCACGATGCGCATGATCTGTTCCTGGTAGACCATGCAACCGTAGGTATCGGCAAGAATGGGCGCAAGAAGCGGGTGCGCGTAATGTACGCCGTCTGGATTCCGCTTGCACCGTATATATTCGGGAATAAATTCCATGGGCCCGGGGCGGAACAGCGCGATGCCCACCATCAAATCGTCCAGGCAGGTGGGTTTAAGGTCTTGCATCAGGCCGCGCATGCCGCCGCTTTCCAGTTGGAAGAGGCCTTCGGTTTCGCCCGAGGCGATCAGCTTATATACATCCGGGTCGCTGTAGCCGATCCGGTCCAGGTCGATCGCGACGCCGTGGTTTTGTTCCGCCATCGCGATCGCGTCGCGCAGCACGGTAAGCGTGCGCAGGCCGAGGAAGTCCATTTTAAGAAGCCCCAGGTCTTCCAGTTTTTTCATTGTGTACTGCGTCATGACGCTTTCGTCTTTTGTGTTTTTTTGCAGCGGCACATATTCCGTGATAGGCTCTTTCGCGATCACAACGCCCGCCGCGTGCGTGGAGGCGTGCCGGGGCATACCTTCCAGCTTTTTGGACGTATCGATGACCTTGCGCGCAAGTTCGTTGTTTTCATATTCGGCGCGCAGTTTTTCATTCTGCTTGAGCGCTTTGTCTATCGTGATCTTGAGGTCAAAGGGCACCATTTTGGCAAGGCGGTCGGCCTCGGCCACGCTCATGCTCATCACGCGGGCCACGTCGCGTATCACAAGCCGCGCCCCCAGCGTGCCGAAAGTGATGATCTGCGCCACTTTGTCCGCGCCGTATTTTTTTGTCACGTATTCTATGACCTCCGGGCGGCGTTCGTAGCAAAAATCGATGTCGATATCCGGCATACTGATACGCTCGGGGTTTAGAAACCGCTCAAATAGCAGGTTGTAGGCAAGCGGGTCGATATTTGTGATGCCGAGGGCGTACGCGATGATGCTGCCCGCCGCGCTGCCCCGGCCCGGCCCCACCATGATATGGCTCTGCTTGGCAAACCGCACAAAATCCCACACGATCAGGAA
>DOMW01000247.1:5696-7339 GCA_003510345.1 Clostridiales bacterium
TTATTTCCTCTGTGATTTCGGGATAGCGTTCCTTTAACCCCTGCTTTGCCACGCCCAGGAGATATTCCTCGTTGGTAACACCGGCGGGCGCTTCAAAATGCGGCAGGTGGTATGTACCGAACGTGATGTTCAGGTTGCATTTTTCCGCGACTTCGGCGGTGTTTTCTATTACCTTAGGCGCGTTTGAAAAAAGCGTGCGCATTTCTTCTTCAGATTTTAGGTAAAACTCCTGCGTTTCAAAGGACATGCGGGACGGCTCATCCAGCGTGGTTGCCGTTTGGATGCATAGCAGCACATCCTGCGCGAACGAATCGTCTTTGGCCACATAGTGTACGTCGTTCGTCGCGACGGCTTTGATGGAAAGCTCATCGGCCAGCTTTAAAATAAGCGGGTTTATTTTCCGTTGGTCGGCAATCCCGTGATCCTGTATCTCAAGGTAAAAATCTTCGCCAAACATACCTTTAAGGCGCAGGGCAAGTTCTTTTGCCCCTTCGTAATTGTTTTGCAGCAACAGTTGCTGGATATCGCCCGCGAGGCAGGCGGCAAGGCATAGGAGGCCATCCGTATGGCGGGAGAGCAAGTCATAATCGATGCGTGGTTTATAATAATACCCCTCCAGAAAACCGGCGGAAACCAGCTTCATCAGGTTTTGATAGCCTTCGTAATCTTTTGCCAGCAAAACGAGGTGCGCGTATTCTTTGCTGACGACGTTTTTTTCAAACCGGCTGCCGCGCGCCACATACACCTCGCAGCCGATGATGGGCTTTATGCCCATTGCTTTTGCTTCCCTGTAAAAATCGATTACGCCGTACATCGCGCCGTGGTCGGTGATAGCAAGGCTTTCCATGCCCAGTTCTTTGGCGCGCGCCAAAAGGGCGCTGACCCGCCCGGCGCCGTCCAGCAGGCTATATTCGGTATGNNGTATGTACGTGTAAATGTGTAAAATTCCCCATATTTCATGCTTGTATACAGCCGGTTAGTATTCCACTTTTTCCAGTCCGTGGATGTTGTTGAACGGCCAGATAACGAACAGCCCATGCCCCAAAATGGCGTCGTGGCTAATCGCGCCCAGCGTGCGGCTGTCCATAGAATGCGCGCGGTTGTCTCCCATGACGAATACGCTGTCTTCCGGGACGGTGTAGGCCGCCATATCCTGATACGGTTCCGGGTTGATGTAAGGTTCGTTGAGCGCCACGCCATCCACATATACGATNNTAATTTCCACCGTTTCACCCGGCAGGGCGATGGCGCGCTTCACATACGTACCCGTCATATTCGGGTATTCCACAATGATGATCTCACCGCGGTTCGGCAGCCTGCCGTATCGCGTTACTTTTTCCACAGCCACGCGTTCATTTGTGTACAGCGTGGGNNTACATGGATTCCCCGTCTACCAATATGATTTCAAAAATAAAAGCGCGGACAAAAAAAGCGACGGCAACCGCACAGGCAATGGCGATGACCCAGCCGAGCGCTTCTCTTTTCCTTGTCTTTTCCCTGGCTTTTCCGGCGGAGGTCTGTTCGCGTTTGCGCCGCCTGCCAAATTCGTCATAATCCGCAAGGTCGGCAGGGTCGTATTCCTCCACGACGGATTCGATCTTTGCACCGGGCCTTTGCGCCGCCGCCCCGGAAGTGTCGCCATG
>DOMW01000197.1:0-122 GCA_003510345.1 Clostridiales bacterium
AACCTGCAAGCGGCGGAAAGCCGGATCCGCGATATTGATATCGCGCAGGAAATGTCCACATTCACAAAGAGCAATATCCTGACGCAGGCCGCCACGGCAATGCTGGCGCAGGCGAACAGCGC
>DOMW01000197.1:326-6339 GCA_003510345.1 Clostridiales bacterium
CTGGGCCTTTCTTGACAGCCTGCTCAGCGTGCCAAATTTTCACTGTATTTTAAGCTTTTTGACACGCTGAAAGCACCCGAGAGGGTGCTTTTTCAGTTACCCGCTTTGCGGGTGGCAGTGCAGCAAGATTTGTCTGTGTTCCGGTTAGGGGCTGAAGATACGAACCCGCATTAATCAGTAATTGGCTGGGCAAAACACAATTCTTATGTTCGTGCATGGCCCCGGCTAATGACTGTACGACTGCCCGCAAAGCGGGCAGCAAAACACCAAGGTTTACTCAGGGATTGGATCCATAGGCGCTTCGCCCAGCTTGATAGGCTCAAAACCGTTCTTTTTGAACGCTTCATAATCAAACTGGTCGATCTCGTCGTAAGCCAGCTTGTGGAATTCATAAAAGCCTTTCCAGTCCTCATATCCGTCGCCGAGATTGTTGTTAAGGAAAGCGTCGGCAATGGCTTTGCCTGTCTCCGGCGCGACATAAAAAGCGCCCATAGAAAGGATGTTGCATCCATTTCCGGTGACACACCGCAGCGCGGCGGGTATGCTTTCCACAACGGCGCACTGCACATGCGGGCACTGACTGGCGGCAATGTGGATACCCATGCCGGTACCGCAAAAGAGCAGGGCACGCTCAAACTCGCCTTCTGCTATTTTTGCGCCCACTTTAAAACCGATGCGGTGGAACATTTCCGGATTTTCATCTTCCGAAGTCTTAACACCAATATCCGTCACAGTCCAGCCGTGATGCTTAAGGTGCTTCACAACGGCATTTTTTAGCGGCGCACCCGCAAAATCCGCGCCTACAAGTATTTGTTTGTCTTTGATCGTTTTCATTACAATTCCCTTTCTTTATTGTATAAGGTATTTGTTGTGCCCCATACGGCGGACAATCGGAAAAAGCCCAAGCCGCCTGTTTTGATCGTGATTTTATTATAGCAAGAACAATATGCAAAAACAATAGTCCTGAAAAATGGGATGTGGAAAATGGGGGCGTGCTCCGCGGGTAAAAACTACGCTTTCCCCGCTGTGCGTGTATGTGAGGTGGCATTGCGTTATGGACGCACAAAAAACCAACGTTGACGGTTATCCCGGTAGATAAAACGGCGATGGCCGCCGGACACGACTTCATACCGGTCGCAGTATTCATTCTCGATGATCGCCTCACCGGCGTAGCTGGAACGGTCTACCGCGCAAACCGTACCATCCTTTAATGAGTGGGACAGTATATGCAGGCCGCCCTCTTTGGTATCAGTTTCAACATGTACAAAAGTTTTCATATTTTAAGTATAGCACGGCAAAGCGCAAAACAAGTTATGGGGTTGTAAAAATCTAATGAACCCGCCAGACAACCTAAGTTAATTTGTTCTAAAACAAAATTCACACACTTTGCGGAAAAAATGATATAATGACAGGATAGCCATTTTGTGCGCCGCGCGCGAAAATGTTTGGAGAGCATACGTTTTTTGGCGCGGGCGAATGGTATGATGAAGCACAGGGAAGGAAAGCAATGGAACAGAGGTCATTTGAACTGCATTCAAATTACTCACCGTCGGGCGGCCAGCCCGAGGCGATCGATGCGCTTGTGAACGGCGTCCTTGCGGGCGAGCGGGCGCAGGTGCTTTTGGGTGTTACGGGCAGCGGTAAAACATTTACGATGGCGAACGTGATTGCGAGAACGGGCCGTCCGGCGCTGGTGCTGGCGCACAACAAAACACTGGCGGCGCAGCTTTGCAGTGAGTTCAAGGAGTTTTTCCCGAACAACGCCGTGGAGTTTTTTGTATCCTACTACGATTACTACCAGCCGGAGGCGTATATCCCCGGGCGCGATTTGTATATAGAAAAAGACGCGGATGTGAACGATGAGATCGATAAAATGCGGCATTCGGCGACCACTTCGCTGTTAGAACGCAGGGATACAATCGTGGTGGCCAGCGTGTCGTGCATTTATGGCATTGGCGCGCCGGATGATTACGCGAATCTCGCCGTTGCCCTAAGGAAGGGCGCGGAGCTGCCGCGGAATGAGCTTTTGGAACGATTGGTTACCATAAACTTCGTGCGTAACGATATGGATATGACGCGCGGAACGTTCCGTGTGCGCGGCGACGTGGTGGAGATTATCCCGGCCAGCCAGTTTGAGATGGCCATACGCGTGCAGTATTTTGGAGATGAGATAGAAGAGCTTTACGAGGTGGACGCGCTGACCGGTAAAAAGATCAACGCCATCAGCTACACGCTGATCTTTCCGGCGACGCATTACGCGGTGGAGCCGGGCAAGGTGCAGGCAGTGCTGCCGCGCATAAAGGCCGACCTCGCCGAGCGCGTGACCGAGCTGAAGGACGAGGGAAAACTGCTCGAGGCCGAACGGCTGACGCAGCGCACCGTTTACGATATGGAGATGCTGAAGGAGTTGGGGTATTGCTCGGGCATTGAAAACTATTCGCGCTATTTTGACGGGCGAAACCCGGGCGACCCGCCGTATACGCTGATGGATTTCTTCCCGGACGATTACCTGCTGTTTGTGGACGAATCGCACGCCACACTGCCGCAGGTGCGCGCCATGTACAACGGGGACAGGGCCAGAAAGCAGATGCTGGTCGATTTCGGGTTCCGCCTGCCCGCCGCGTTTGACAACCGGCCATTGAAGTTCGACGAGTTCAACGCGCGGCTGAACCAGGCGATCTATGTATCGGCCACGCCGGCGGAATATGAACGCGAGCTTGCCCGGGGGAGGGTGGTGGAGCAGATCGTCCGCCCCACCGGCCTTTTAGACCCCGCGGTGGAAATACGCAAAACGGACGGGCAGCTTGACGACCTGTTAGACGAGATTCGCGGCATTGCCGAGCGCAAAAGGCGCGTGCTGGTGACGACGCTCACAAAGAAGCTGGCCGAGCGGCTGACCGACTATTACACCGAGATGGGCGTGCGCGTGAAGTATATGCACTCGGATATCGACACGCTGGAGCGCATAGAGATCATACGCGGGCTTAGGCTGGGCGAGTTTGACGTGCTGGTGGGCATCAACCTGCTGCGCGAGGGGCTGGATATCCCGGAGGTGGAGCTTGTCGCCATACTGGATGCGGACAAGGAAGGGTTCCTGCGCAATGAGACGTCGCTGATACAGACGATAGGCCGCGCGGCGAGGAACGATAAGGGGCGCGTGATATTGTATGCCGATGTGATGACGCGTTCCATCAAGGCCGCCCTTTCCGAGACGGACAGGAGGCGGGCGCTGCAAAAGGCGTATAACGACGAGCACGGCATCACGCCGACCTCCATCAGCAAAGAGGTGAGCGGCGGGTTTGCCATCACGCAGAGGGTAGAGGAAGAAGTGGCGCAGATCCCCGAACAGGAGCGCAAGATGCGCATAGACCTGCTGACACAGCAAATGAAGCAGGCCGCCGCCGAGCTGGAATTTGAGGTGGCCGCGAAGCTGCGGGATATGATCACCGATTTGGAAGCGAAGAAGCGGTAATTTTCAACGGGAAAGGAACAAAAAAACCAACATGGATGCGTTACATATCAAGGGCGCGCGCGAGCACAATTTAAAAAATATCGATATCACGCTGCCGCGCGATAAATTTGTGGTGATCACCGGGCTTTCGGGGAGCGGGAAATCTTCGCTGGCATTCGACACCATCTACGCGGAAGGGCAGCGGCGGTATGTGGAGTCGCTCTCCGCCTACGCGCGCCAGTTTTTGGGGCAGATGGAAAAGCCGGACGTAGACCTTATAGAAGGGCTTTCGCCCGCTATTTCCATCGACCAGAAGACGACGGCGAAAAACCCGCGCTCCACCGTGGGCACGGTTACGGAAATACAGGATTACCTGCGCCTGCTGTACGCGCGCGCGGGGGATGTGTATTGCACGCAGTGCGGCAAGAAAATTACCCGCCAGACTGTGGACCAGATGGTGGACGCGGCCATGCGGTATGGCGACGGGGCAAAGGTCATGGTTTTAGCGCCCGTCATCCGTGCAAAGAAGGGCGAACACAAGAAAGTGATGGAACGGCTGGCGCGTGAAGGCTTTGTGCGCGCGCGGGTGGACGGCGAGATACGCGAGCTTGAGGAAGAGATCGACCTTGAGCGGCAGAAAAAGCATTCCATTGCCGCGGTGGTGGATAGAGTGGTCATAAAAGCGGACAGCGCGAAGCGGCTGGCGGATTCCATTGAAACGGCGTTGAAGCTGGCGGATGGGCTGGTGATACTCCACGATATGCAAAAAGGGCAGGATTTTTTGATGAGCGAGAATTTTGCCTGCACGGATTGCGGCATCAGCATAGAGGAGCTTGCGCCGCGCATGTTTTCGTTCAACAGCCCGTTTGGCGCGTGCCCGGCCTGCACCGGGCTGGGCATGATATTAAAAGTAGATCCCGCCTTGATCGTTTCGGACAGCAAAAAGACGCTGCGCGAAGGCGCGGTGAAGGTATCCGGGTGGAATTTCGGGCAGCCGGGCACGATCGCGAAAAACTACCTGGACGCGCTGATGGAAAAGTATAAATTTGACATGGACACGCCGTTTGAGAAGCTTCCCGAACAGGTGCAGCATATACTGCTCTATGGCACGGGCGGGGAAAAGCTGAAGGTGTATTATGACGACTCGGGCGGCAAGGGATATTACATGGCGAGCTTTGAGGGGCTGGTAAATAACCTGGAGCGCCGGTATCTTGAGACGACGTCCGACTATATGAAAACAGAGATTGAGGGCTTCATGGTGGAAACGCCGTGCGAAGCCTGCGGCGGCAAGCGTTACAAGCCGGAGACGCTGGCCGTGAAGATTGGGAGCAAGAACATCGCGGAGTTTTCCGACCTCTCCATCCGCGCGGCGCGGGAGTATATCAACACGGTGGAGCTGGATAAAAAACAGGCGGTCGTGGCGCGGCAGATCGTGAAGGAGCTGAACGCGCGGTTCGATTTTCTGTTAAACGTGGGGCTGGATTACCTCACGCTTTCCCGCGCAGCCGGAACGCTTTCGGGTGGGGAGGCGCAGCGCATAAGGCTGGCGACGCAGATCGGCAGCGGGCTGATGGGCGTGCTGTACATACTGGACGAGCCGAGCATCGGCTTGCACCAGAAGGACAACGCAAAGCTTTTGAAGACTTTGAAAGGGCTCCGCGACCTCGGCAATACGCTGATCGTGGTGGAGCACGACGAGGAGACGATGCTTTCCGCCGACCACATTGTGGATATCGGCCCGGGCGCGGGCGAGCACGGCGGCAAGGTGGTGGCGCAGGGCACGCCCCGGCAGGTCATGGAGAATGAGAAGAGCGTCACCGGGCAGTATCTTTCCGGGCGCAAGCAGATCCGCATCCCTTCAAAATTGCGAAAACCCAGCCACTGGCTCACGGTGAGAGGAGCGAAGGAAAACAATTTAAAGGGTATCGACGTGAAATTCCCTACGGGCGTGATCACGGCGGTGACGGGTGTTTCGGGCAGCGGTAAGAGCAGCCTGGTAAACCACATTCTCAAAAAAGCGGCGATGCAGCGTTTTTACCGGTCGAAAGACCGGCCGGGTGCGCACGATAAAATAGAAGGGCTGGAATACCTCGACAAGATCGTGGATATTGACCAGTCGCCCATCGGCAGGACGCCGCGCAGTAACCCGGCGACTTATACGGGCGTGTTTGATATCATACGCGACCTGTTTGCCATGACAAACGACGCGAAGGTGCGGGGGTATTCCAAGGGCAGGTTTTCGTTTAATGTAAAGGGCGGGCGCTGTGAAGCCTGCAAGGGCGACGGTATTATAAAGATAGAAATGCACTTTTTGCCGGATGTGTACGTGCCGTGCGAGGTGTGCAAGGGCCAGCGGTACAACAGGGAGACGCTGGAGGTGCGCTACAAGGGCAAAAACATCTATGAAGTGCTGAATATGACGGTAGAGGAAGCCTACGGGTTTTTTGAGAACCTACCGCGCATAGAGAGCAAAATGAAAGTGCTGATGGATGTGGGGCTTTCGTATATCAAGCTGGGGCAGCCCTCCACCACGCTTTCGGGCGGCGAGGCGCAGCGCGTGAA
>DOMW01000036.1 GCA_003510345.1 Clostridiales bacterium
GTTGCCTTTAAGGGAGTTTTTAGAACCGTAGGTTCTGAACCGCCGGAGGCATATAATGCGCCGCAGGCTCCTTGACCCATAAGGAATACCCAAAAGCAAACGCAAGATATTTGCACAATAAATTTTATGGGTTTGTATTTGGACGGGTCTTCCTAACCGAGACATAGGCAACCCTTGTTAAACTGTTACTCACAAAAATTGCTCGGAAATCCACAGACTCGCTTTAATCAGCGGAAATCTTACTCTTAATATCGCTGCCTTCCTTGAGCAGGCGACGCAATGATTCCTCATCACGAGCCAAAAGCGCACCTTTTATCTGTGAAAGGTTTTCTATAAAAAGACTGATGTCTTCCATAAGATACTCGGCGTTTTCCATAAACAGCTCCGCCCACATCGCGGGGTTCAGTTTTGCCACACGCGTGAGGTCAAGGAAACTGTTCGCTGAAAACCCGCGCTGCAACGCATCCGGGTTCCTCATATAGCAGTTCGACACCACGTGGGCAAGCTGTGAAGTATACGCGATGATGCGGTCGTGTTCTTCGGGCGTGCTGCGCGTGACGCTGGCAAAACCTATGGAGAGCGCAAGGGAGCTTAAAACCCGCACCGCGTCTTCATCCGTATCGGCGCGCTGTGTGATGATGTAGCTTGCTCCATGGAACAAATCCGCGTCGCTTGCGGCAAAGCCGCTCACTTCCCTGCCCGCCATCGGGTGAGAACCCACGTAGCGTATGCCGCGTTTCCGCAAGGGCACGGCAATAGCGTCCGATACGAAACGCTTCACACCACAGATATCCGTGACGACGGCGCACGCTTTGAACGTGTTGTTCAATGCGTATTCCACCGCAGCTTTTGGGTATAGGCACAAAAACACAACATCGCATTCCTCTATCCGGCCCGTGCCGTCTATAGCATGCGCGGCCAGCGCGCTTTTTACCACTTCTTCATCAAGGTCTACGCCAAAAACCCGGTGCGGCGTATTTTTCTTCAATGCCTTGGCGAGTGAGCCGCCCAGCAGCCCAAGGCCCACAATCCCTATCTGCATTTCAACTCCTCCAGTGCCGTGAATAATTCGTTCATTTGCTCCGCCGTACCGATGGTGACGCGCAAAAAATCTTTTGTGCGCCCGCCCGGAAAATAGCGCACCAGTATACCGTGGCTGCGCAGTGCGGCGGCCGTGCCTTCCGCGTCCATAAACCGCACAAAAATAAAGTTGGCGGAAGAGGGCAGCACAGTAAAACCCCGCTTTTCAAATTCAGCCACAGTGTACTCCCTTGTGGCAATGATTTTTGCTGTGGCCGCTTCATAATAAGCCGTATCGGAAAGCGCGGCGGCCGCGCCAGCCTGCGCCAGCCTGTCCAACGGGTAGGAGTTGAAACTATCTTTGATCGTGTTGAGCGCGCTTATGAGGTTTTCATGCGCGAGCACATAGCCAACACGCAGCCCCGCGAGGCTGTGCGATTTGGAAAGCGTGCGCACGACCACAAGGTTATCGTACCGGGCGATAAGCGGCACGGCGCTTTGCGCACCGAACGCGGCATATGCTTCATCCACAATGACGATGCCACTCGTCCGCTTTACAATTTCTTCGACTTGCGCGAGAGGAAGCGCGATGCCCGTGGGTGCGTTTGGGTTGGCAATAACCACGCTGCCGCCGCCGGAAAGCCCGGCTACGTCCGCCGTGAAATCAGGGAGAAGCGGTATTTCCTCAAGCGTGAGGCCGAAAAGTTTTGCCCAGACGGGATAAAAGCTATAGGTCACGTCCATCGTCTTTACAGGCACACTCGGGTCAAAAAAGGCCTGAAAACAAAAGGCCAGCGCTTCGTCCGAACCGTTCGCGCAAAACACCTGCCCTTCGGTTACGCCGTGACAAGCCGCCGCGGCTTGCCTAAGCCCACCCGAATCGGGCGCCGGGTAAAGGCGAAGCGACCGCGCGGCTTCGGTTATAGCGGAAAGCACGGTCGGGCTTGGGCCGTAAGCGTTTTCGTTTGTATTGAGCTTTATACACTGCCGCTTTGGCTGCTCGCCCGCCGTGTACGGGGTGAGCCCGCGCGCTTTTTCGCTCCAGTATTTTTTCATGAGAATACCGCCTTTTCACCGAACAATCGTGAACTTTTTAATAATATAGTAGCATATTTCCCACCGATTGTGGTACTATATTGTGCATGGAAACAGGAAATAAAGCAAAACGTTGTGGTTGGGCGGACGGCGATGCATTGGCAGCGGCTTTTCATGATACCGTATACGGGCGGATCGTGACGGACGAAAAGCGGATATTCGAGCGGCTGTGCATGGTTATTTTCGGGTCGGCGCGGTATAGTAAAAACGTGATCAAAAATATCGATGCGTTAAGGCTTTGTTTTTTCGATTTTGATATCTACCGCTGCGCGGAATTGCCGGAGGATTATCTTACCGAACTGTATAAAACAATGGGCAGGGCCAGGGCGAAAGTATTTGGCGTGCGGGAAAACGCGCGCGCCTGCATCAGGGTAATCGCCGATTTTGAAAGCCTGTTTAGATTTGTGTATAGCTTCAAAAACCCAAGCCGTACGCTCGCCGCGATGAGGAAATATGGTTTTTCAGAGGTCGGGCCGGAAACAGTGAAGAAATTGATGGAGAGCATCGGGATATTGGACGGTCACGAACCCGGCTGTTTTTTGGAGAGCAATAATATAAAGAGGAACGCTAAAAATGCCCGCTTTTCTGACACATATGGTAGGCGCGAACGACGTTTATGCCGCGCTTGAAAACCCACGCGTAAAAACGATCATAACGGCGCATATGGACGCGTACCATTCGGGCGCGCAGGGCGGGGATTATTTTTATTTATATAAATACTATTCCATGTGGGCCGGCTCCTCCTACAAAATGTTCGGCTATGCCCTGCACCGCGCGCGGCCGCGGCGTTTTTTCACAGAGGGTGCGTCGTATATCCGGGAAAAAGGGTCGGATTCGCTAAAAGCTTTTTTTTATGGCTACATCACACACTATTGCTTTGACTACCTGATGCACCCGGCGATCAACGCCATTTGCCCCAACGCGATGAAAGAGCACAACACGCTGGAATATGGGATCGACACAATGTATGCGCACGCGCGCGGCATCGACGCCGTGGAATTTGACCGTGCGCAATTTGTGCGCGGCACACATGTTCCCGGGGATGAGATCAGCGCTTTTTTTGATGTGATGATGAAAAAGTTGTATTATGGGTTTCGTTTAAAGCCCAATTCCTACCACACGACATACGGCTATTTTGAAAAATACAACCGGAAGATGTACAAGCCGGATGAAAAGCAGCGCAGGTGGATGAAGCTGCAAAACAAGTTCACTATGCTCGATCTTTTTACCATGCTGTATTACCCGTATGAACAGGTAAAAGACCTGTTTGATTACCGGCCATATTTTGAACTGATCGAAAAAGCGGTGCAAAAAAGCCTGTATTACATAGACATTGTGGATGCTTTCTTAAACGGCGAGCGGGATAGTTCCGTGCTCGCGAGCGAGTTTTTCAATGTGAATTTCAATGGTTTGCCTGTCACGCCGAGGGAAGAGCGGCTGCCTTTCCGCCGGTTGTACAGAAAAGCGAAGCTGAAGTTGTA
>DOMW01000017.1:0-174 GCA_003510345.1 Clostridiales bacterium
TACCGCGTAGTTTTCAAGGTTTCCTTCTGCAATATCTTTGCGCATATCGGTTAGGAGTGTACGTGTGCTTGCGGCATAGGTACGCAAAACATCGGCAAACGCCGTTTCGCTCCCGCCAAAGCGTTCGATAGCCTCGTCCTTATCCACGCCCTTTATGCTTATGCCGCTAAATAA
>DOMW01000017.1:185-6573 GCA_003510345.1 Clostridiales bacterium
CCCGCCCCGCCCGCAATAGCCTTGTTGGGCGAAGCGCCCGGCTCTTTTTCCATATCCTTATCCCGAACCCATTTCCGCAGTTCCGCGTCCAGCCTTGCTATGTCTATCGGCTTTGATATAAANNCCTGAAAACCTTTGCTTAAAAACATTTTTTCACTGCCTGCGATGGCGTTGGCAGTCAGGGCAATGATCGGAACATTTTTGGCATACTCCGTTCCAATCTCTTCCCGTATGATCCGCGTTGCTTCCACGCCATCCATCTCCGGCATCATATGATCCATAAAAATGGCGTTGTATGTATGCTTTTCCTCACGGATGGCGCGTATAGCCTCGCGCCCGCTTGTTACGCAGTCTATCTGCAATCCGTATGGTTTCAAGAGCCCCTTGGCAACATCCAGGTTGGTGGCGTTGTCGTCTACCACAAGCACGCGCGCGTAGGGCAGTTGAATGCGGATTTTTTGGGCGTTTCTGTTGAATTTATCGGCGGAATACTGGAAACGCCGCAGATTTTCCGCCACAGTTGCGCCTATCACATCGCCGTCCACATAGCGCTGCTTAATTCTGACCGTGAACACGCTGCCTTTTCCGTATTCACTGCGCACAGCGATGGTGCCATCCATCATTTCCGCAAGGCTCTTTGTGATCGCCAGCCCCAGCCCCGTGCCGCTCGCCCGGCGCTCGGCGGTCGCGCCAAGCTGCGTGTAGTCGGTAAACAATTTATCTATATCCTCCGGCCGGATACCCACGCCCGTATCGCTGATGCGGATGGTCATCCATACCGTATCGCCGTCGCGTTCGCAATCCATGCCAAACTCCACCGTTCCCTCATCCGTGTATTTGAACGCGTTGGAAAGAAGGTTGTTTATGATCTGCCTGACCCGCAGGTCATCTCCGTAAAGGCGCGCGGGCAAGTTTTCCGCAATGTTTAAAATAAACCTGATGGGCTTGCTTCCAATGCGCAGCACATTTTGAAGCACGGCGTCGTTGATGAGGCTGGGGACATCGTACACGTTGGGGATTACGGCAAACTTGCCGGACTCTATCTTTGAAATATCCAAAATATCGTTGATAATGCTTAGCAGTGTCGCGCCGGAATTATGTATTTTCCCTATGGTAGACCGGGTTTCCTCATCCATGCCGCCCGCGTCCAGCACAACTTCCGACAAACCTATGATCGCGTTTAGGGGCGTCCTCATTTCATGGCTCATGCTGGCGAGAAAATCGCCCTTTGCGCTATTGGCTTTCCGGGCCTCTTCCAGCGCGGCCTCCAGTTTATTGGACGAGTCTTTCAGGCTCAGCACATATTCCTGCCGCAGCAGGGCGCTGGCAATAAGCAGTGTGCCGGAGCGCATCACCGATTCCCCATTCTCCGTACAAAGCTGCTCGCTGTGGCAATTATCAAACCCTACAAACCCACTGAATTGATCCCGCATAAACACCGGAAAAACCAACACGGCCAGCACGCCCCGCGCTTCAAACCACGCCCGTTCGGCGGACAGCAAATCGCGGACGCGCGCGTGAACGAAGTCCCCGCGCATAAGCGCATCCTTCATACCGGGCAGCGTCGTATCGTATGAGACATGCGTCGTACTATCGGCGCCCTGAAATGACGGAACGTTATTGACCCACTCGTAAACCTGCGTGCAAAAGAGCGCCCCGCCTTCCTCACTGTTTGTGTACAAATACATACGGTCGGCGTTTATGGCGCTCGCCATAATGCCCATACATTTCCGCATGGCGCTTTCAAAAGCGTCGGTTTGGGCCCGGAGCAATATATCCGCCGCTTGGTTCACGGTTTGCAGCAGATAATCGCGCTGTTCTATCTCGGCTATCATCGCTTTTTGCTCGCGCAGGTCACGTGAATACGCCGCGACAACATACTCGTCTCCATACAAAATGCGCACAAGCGTAACCTCCGCCGGGGCGTCCGTACCATCCGGCATACGCTGCATAAGCTCGTACCTGCACGCGCCTTTTTCAAACGCTTCATCCACCAGCATCCTGATTTTTTCGCGCGTATTTTGCCCGTCGGGCTGGTATTCATGGGAAAGCTCAAAATACCGGTCGATATACTCCCGCTTGTCTTTAAGCCCCAACGATTGTACGGCCGCGTCGTTGCATTCAATAAGCTCGTGCTTCCTGTTCCAAAGGCGGATCGCAAGAGGCGTCGCGTCCAGCATCAGCCGGATTCGCTCGTGCTCCGACTTGATCTCGGCGGCCTGCGCCTTGATCGTCCTGTTTAACTTTTCAAGGGCGCGGTTCATCATGTCTTTTTCCGATCGCGCCTTGATCGAATCGGTGAAATCGCCGTCCGCAATGCGCTCCACCGCTTCGATCTGCTGCCGGGTGTTGCTGATCATACTATTGAACGCATCGGATAGTATACGCATTTCGTCGTTCGTGTTTACCTGTATATCCAGGTTAGTATCGCCCGCCGCAAGGGCGGACGCGGCGCTTGCCATTGCGTGGATGGGCGTTACTATGCGCTTAACGATAAGCAGAAAGATACCAATGGATATGGCCAGCATGATGGCTGTGATAAGCGACCCGTACTGTACGAATGTCATGATGGTTTTTTGCTCTTCATCAAGATATTTTCCAACAAACAGCATACCCAGTACCCGGCCATCTGGGCCATTCAGGGGGGTATATTCGCATATGGCGGTACGCCCTTCGATATCTACCCGCCCGGAATAGGAATTACCGGCAAATACTGTTTCGACAACATCGGCGTCCGCTCTTGTGCCAATGACCGGGGCGCCGCTTTCTGTCATCACTGTGGACGCGATCCTCTCATCGCCTAAAACGACGGTTGCTTCGCAGCCCATCATCTCCTTTATGGAGTTCACGAACTGATTTGTATCCAACCGGTATCCAGCGGATACGATGCCTAAAATCACCCCCCTATCGTCAAAAACAGGCGTGCTGGTGCGTACAGACAGCCTCACTACACTACCCTCTTCTATAGCCGTCAGGCTCTCTCCCGCCATTGCCGACTTGATATTAGTTTGCCCCGCAATGGAATCACCGTACTCTTCCGGCGCGTGCGTGCGCGCAATCACCGTTCCCACCGCATCCGTTACTGTGCAAAAATCAATTTCACTTTCAGTCTGCAACGCCTTTGCACGGGCCATCAGCGCGTCGCGGTCCTTTCTTACCAGCGTATCAATTATTTTAGGATCATTTGCGATGCTTTGCGACGCGGCGTTAGATTCCACTTCAAACGAATGAATCCGGCCAGCCGCGACCTTTGATGCCGAATCGACCGTGCTCACCGTCGAATCGTCGACAAAGCCGGAAAATGACACAATGTTGGAAATGAGGATTGCTACCGCCACAATGAGCGTTATCGCTATAGTAGGAAGTAATATTTTCGTTTTGATGCCCATTGTAAGCCCATCCCCTTATTGAACAGAAACAGGTTAAAGCGAAATGATTTGGATTACTTACGGACGTGCCGTATATTTTATATAGTGAGAATACTGCTATTTTTTACTAATGTCAACTACCTAACTAATTTTATTTTTGTATTAGAGCAACTTATTTATGTTGTCCTGATACTTCATAGCGCACCCCTCCTGTTTTTGAAAAGGGGACTCGCCCACCCAAATACAAAAAACGCGCTAAGAGGCGGCGCTTTCGCGCTTTTCCCTCTTGCGCGTCATGATACGCTTGGACAACCCAGACCACTAGTGCTATAATAAGCAAGCGTGGTGTCTTTGGCTTGCGCACTTTTCAATATCCCGAATGCCCTTTATATTCCGCAACATTTTCTTTGGTAATCACCGGACATTCCAACTCCAGATAAGAGGGGATCGTTTCTCCCGCCATCACTTTTACGCCGGCGAACACACCGGCCGGCATGGGAATAGGATACGCGATAACCGCGGCAATGTCGCCGGCTTCCACTGCATCGAGCGCGGATTCCTGCGCATCGATGCTAACGATAGGAATATCGCGCCCCGCGGCCTTTAACGCTTGAATAATACCCATTGTCATAACATCGGACTGGCTGTAAATCGCGTCAATATCATCTTCATCAGGAAACCGCTGCAAAAGGTCTTCCATTTCATTCAAGCCGCGCGTTTGCAGGAAGTCGGCATAGGGAGACGCGATAACCTCTATGCCGGTACCTTCAATTGCTTGTTCAAATCCAATATGCCTGTCATTTGTGTTAGACGCCGCCGGGGCTCCTTGAATTTCTATGACGCGCCCCTCCCCCTGCAATAATTCCACCACATATTCCCCGGCCTTTTCGCCTATCTTAACGTCATCCGCCTTGACTACAGAGTGATACTTGAGCGGCACCCCCGGCACATAACGATCTACGCACACAACAGGGATACCGGCGGCGCTTATACGGTCAAAAGCGGGGATCATCGCCTCTTTTTCCACCGGATCGATCACCAGCACATCAACACCCTTGGCAATGTAGTCGTCAATAATCACGCTCTGCGTCATGGAATCCCCGTCCCCATTGCCAATGATATAATCCATGTTCGGGAAATATGTTTTAAGCGTGTCCTCCGCCATTGTCTTTGTCCCGCCGCCATACGGAAAACGCATAGAGGAAACAATAACGCCCATTATTCCTTCATACTCGGAAAATGATTTTGCGGGGATCAGCAATTGCGCGGTTTCATTGCCGCAATACAACCCAAAATCAATCGGCTCCCCCTCGATAGAATAGACCTCCCTGCCTTCGGCGTCATTTCTATACAACGAAACAGGGGTGCGCTGCTCCATAGCCCCGCATCCGCATAAACAACATATTACAACAAACAAAAACAATAAGATTTTTTTCATTGAACACGATCCTTACAAAAAACCGAATATTACATGCCCCGCCACGCCCGCTGAACATAGCTTTTGATACTCTTGTTAGACAAAAGAATGGCAACAATAATGATAAAGCCTTTCACAACTTGCTGCACATAGCTCGAAATGCCAAGCAGATTCAAAATATTCGCGGTCACTGTCATAAGGAGCACGCCAAGTGCGGTGCCGACTACCGTTCCCCTTCCCCCGGAAAGACGCGTACCGCCAATCACAATAGACGCTATGGCATCAAGCGCCGCGCTGCCTCCGGCGACCGGATGGCCGACATACAGGCGGCAGGCAGTAATAACGCCGCCCAACGCCGCGCATACGCCGCATATAACATAGGTGGATAAAACGACGCGCGTGGTGCGGATCCCCGCAAGCCGCGCCCCCTCAAAACTGCTGCCGACGCTGTATACATAGCGCCCAAAAGGAGTATACCGCAATATGACGGCAGACGCCACAGTCATTGCAAGGAATAAAATAAACGGGCCCGGCACAAGCCCCACGTTGCCATTCCCCAAAAAATCAACCAGCGGCGTTTGTACTTGATTAAACTCTACGGGAATACCATTGCAAATCAAAAAAGCGGCGCCATTTATAATTGACGCCGTTGCCAGCGTCATGATAAACGGCTGTATGCCAAAGAACTCCACCCCAATCGCATTAACCATACCCACAATGACGCCCGCAAGCAGCGAACAGGCGAGACACAAAACAATATTGCATCCACTTCTTGCCATAATTGAAAACAGTATGCCGGCGACAGCAAGCGTGCCCCCCACCGAAAGGTCGATCCCCCCTGTAAGTATTACAAACGTCATACCAACGGCAATAATGCCGGTAACGGACGATTGCCTGGCGACATTCGCAATGTTAAGCGAACTGAAAAATTGCGGGACAAGCACAAGCACAAGCGTAAGTGCAACGACAAGAAGCACCAGCAGCATAATATTTTGTCGCGCAAATCCGAACAAATTCTTTTCTATCGGCTTTTGCCGGCCGTTTTTTTCGGCAACATTCCTAAAGCGCATCATGGTTTATTCCCTTACTGGCATATTAATGTTTTTATATCTGTCTATTATAGCAGTTATATTTCAAATCATCTATAGTTGATCAAACCACTTTTTTTGCTCTAATGCCAGACCGGAGCGGCCCGTGGACCGCTCCGGCTCGTATGAGGCCATATAGATATCCTTGTTACTTAATCTTTGAAGCTGATACGCGGGAAGTTCGTGAGCGGTTCCATGCCGTTCTTGCGGACAACAATAGGGTCTTCCGTGCGAACGCCTGTCAAATTAACGTCAATTGCGCTCAGCTCATACGCAAACGTCTGGTTTTCTTCCAGAATATCATCCGAATCGGAGCCGATAACCGGGAAGTGTTCTTCTGGGTCCATACCTGTGCCATGCGGCCCGATGCGCCCGGCGCTCGGCGATACGAGAAATTGCGTGATCCCCACTTCATCGGCTTTCGCGCGGAGAATCGCATCTGCTTCCCTGCCCTTCATGCCAGCGCAGATATTCACCAAACCATGCTCAAATACGATATTCAGTTTTTCAAGCAG
>DOMW01000193.1:0-9261 GCA_003510345.1 Clostridiales bacterium
GCCGCGCTCCTGAAAGATGGGCGGGTTTCTTTTTCTGACCTGAAAAGCGAAAAGACGGGTAAGACCTACGCCGCCACCGTCATTCTGGAGGATGACGGGCAGAGGGCAAACTACAAGCTGGAATTTGAGAAGAAAGGCAGGAAAAGCGCATGAGTGAAAAAACTCCGTCAAAGGAGACCATTAAACGACTGCGGGAGCAATATCCCGTAAGGACGCGGGTGGAACTCGTATCTATGGAAGACCCCTACTCGAAGCTTCGCCCCGGCGACAGGGGAACCGTCTCGCTGGTGGATGATATTGGCACAATTCATGTGGATTGGGACAGTGGTTCCCATTTGGGGATTGTCTACGGCGTAGACAGCGTGAAGCACCTGGAAAAAGAAATTGAATACGAAACCGGTACGGCGTACTGGAATCATTTAGCCGGCAAGCATGGCTTGGCAGAAGCTGATACTATCTGCGGCAAATATTTTTCGTTTCGATCCCATTCGGAACAGACGGAGGCCGAGATACAATTCTGCCACGAGCTTTTCGCCGCGATGTATGAGAATACTGCCGCGCTGGCTGATCCTGCAAAGCTGGTCTATCCCTACAGCTTTGAAAAAGCCAACGAGCGGTTGGAGACTTCATACTACCACAAGAGCGCCGAGCGCAACGGCGAATGCGCCCACGCCATTGATCACATCATAAACGCGTCCTGCTATAAAACATACCATTACAATCTGGAACTCGCGGCGATATTAACTGTACAGCGGTATGGGTTTCAGCGCGTGAATGCCGTGCTGGCCCGCAATCTACAGGCCCATGAGGGCGACGGGCGTTATTCGCGACTGAACAAGGAGTGGGCCCAGGGTATCAGCCTGACGGATGAGGCGTTCCGATACTCATATATGAACGCGCATCCCATCTTGCTTGAGGATTTCACAAAGTATGTGCGCGCATTGTATGACACTGTGGGCGCGGAGCGGTTTTGGCTACCCGGCAGGACGGAGGCTGGCATAAACATAAAGGGATATGACATCACGCGTTCTGTTTGGTTTGACAGCCAGAGAGGTTTTGCCATTGGGTATGATCCCGGCGCGCCCTCGCCGTATGTCTGTTGGCAGTTTACAGCGGAAAACGGCAAGAGGAATTTCTATTGGGGTACATACTGCATGGATGCAGGCGGGGCAGCGGATAGTTACATTGCCCGTACTATTGTGCATATGGATGGAGGCGATGTGCGGGAGATTCCTAATCCGCTTGCCGCCGCCGAAATGAGCGAGGAGCAGAATTACAATCAGATAGATGATGCCATCAACAACGAAAAACCGTCCGTCATGGAGCAGATTCGCGAGGCGAGGGAAGCGCCGTCCGCGCCGCGTAAAGAAAAGCAGGATCGGGGCAAGGGCGGGCCGGAGTTATGAGTAGGCTGCCTAAGATCGCGCGCGTATTTCCGCGCCGCACAGCCGCCACGCCAGACGACGCCCTTGCCTTTACATCGGCGCCGCCCAAAGAATTGCAGAATGTGAATGAGATTCATATTTCAGTCGCGTTTTCGTATGACATACCGAAAGCGGAGAAGCTGGCCGAGGCGTGGATGCGGACGGGATTGCCCGTCCGCATGGGTGGCCCTGCGTTCAACCAACCCGGCGGTGATTTTGTGCCGGGGTTGTATCTGAGGCACGGTTATGTCATCACCTCCCGCGGGTGTCCGCGGCGCTGCTGGTTCTGTAGTGTACCCGCCCGTGAGGGCGGCAAGCTGCGCGAGTTGCCTGTGCGGGATGGGTGGAACGTGTTGGATGATAATCTGTTGGCTTGCTCTGAGAGCCATATCAAAGAAGTATTCGCTATGCTGGAGCGGCAGCCGAAGCGCCCGGTTTTCACCGGGGGCTTGGAGGCGGCGCTTCTTCGCCCCTGGCATGTGGAACTCCTGCGTGGCGTCCGTGTGGCGCGGATGTATTTCGCGTATGATACGGATGATGATTATGAGCCGCTGGTCTGCGCCGGGCGGCTTCTGCGGGAGGGCGGGATCACCAAAGCGTCGCACCGCGCGGCCTGTTATGTGCTGATCGGCTACCCCGGCGACACGATGGATGCCGCCGACACGCGTCTGCGCGCTGCGTGGGACGCGGGGTTCGTTCCCTACGCCATGCTCTATCGGAACAAAGCGGGAGAGGTGGACACAGACTGGCGGCGCTTTCAAAGAATATGGGTGCGGCCGGAGATCGTGCTGAGCAGGCTGAAAGCAAGTTGAATATGGAGGAGAGCCGGAGCTATGAACAAAAAGAAATATAAACGCAGTGTGCATTTTCACTTTCTTGCGAATGAAGATGAGGCCACGCTGATCCGTGAGCGCATGGCCGCCACCGGCATTGTCAGCTTCGGCGCGTTCGCAAGGAAAATGCTGATCGACGGCTACCATATCACAATCGATCTTTCGGACGTGCTATGTTGTAAAGGGTGTTTTGATAAGCACCTACTAACAACATAGCAGTCGGCTTGTTTGCGGTACATTCGGGCGGATGCGGAAAGGGGCGGATAGGCAAAACATGCGCGGTCACAGGGGCACAGTTTGCCTTGTGGCCGCTTTTCCATGCCGCTTGGAGCAACCACCCTAATATCGTAAATCTTAGCAAACATGCCGCCGCCGCGTCAGGCATCCTTTTCAATGTCTGCCGAATTCAGGCCTTTCCCGCTCCCTCGGCTCTTACGAATCCTTCCCTGCTCAAGCCACGCGACAAAATCCTCAAACGGCAATTCTCCCGCCAAGCACTGATCCCGCCGCTTGCGTGCCTGCTCCGACCAACTCAAAAACTCCGCTTGTGTCATCTTTTTAACACGGGTCCGGGAATTGAACCTCTTGTACGCCTTGGAATAAGCTTCAAGTATAGGATTCTCCGCTACCTTTTTCTCATACCGCAGCATAGCGCCGATCTCGCTGCATCTTCTTGGTCCGTCGCCGAATACCCGCTCGCAGTATGCCGCATCCGCCCTACGCCGGGGTATAAAGAACCGCTCGCAGTTTTTACATTTCTTTATAAAAATGCTATGCTCAATCATCTTAACAAATTCAAACCGAAACAAATCCTGAATTTCGTCTATCTCATAAAGCTGTTCCACTTCACTCGTTGTCGTGCATCCGTAAAACGTGCGAAACGGCTGGTCGAGATAGTAAACCTTGTCAAATGTTTGCGTATGCCATTCATCCAGAACGCCGATGTAATTGAGGGGCTTGCTGACCTGTATACCAACTTCTTCACGATAGTACAACAGCGCCTCTATCTCCTGAATAATGAATTTCTGGAAGCTGTGCAAATGCTCTGACATTACCCTGACCACATCCATTGCGGCCCGGTATAGACGCTTTTCTTTATCTGCGCATCGGGTCGCCACCAGCGGGGACGAGGAAACCGGCCACTCGAAATCCATCGCCCAACTCAGCCTTTCTTCCGCTCCGTGTATATGTTTCGCAAGCTGCGCCACCGCCATCTGCGGGGATTCGATGAAGGTGTAAATGAATTCTATAAACATACGGCGATAGAAATATACGTAGACTTCCCGCCGTTGGTATTCAGCCATAGACTCCTTATTGGCAACGATGAACTCCGGTTCCATAGCGCCTATGTGGGCAAACTCATAGTCGAACGCCGAGGCGATGAGCGAAAATCCTTCATCAAACCGTTCAGGCTCATAGCATACGAAATCCAGCAGTGCCCTGCCTAACTCATAAGCGACCCCGCCGATACCGGCATAGCTGTCATTCTCANNATCCTTGATGTACACGCTGGCAATCATTTTTTCTCTCCATATTAAGCGACAATCGATATCTGCTATTTAAACGACAATGTATCAGTCTATTTAATATTGTAATTTATCATTGCGTTTCTGTCAATCTCACATTACGATAGAAACGCGGGAATGATCACACTGTGACCGTCCCCGTATCTTACAACTGAATACCGCAGCCGGTCAGATACCGGAATCACAGCCTTGCCACGCGGCGTCGGAGGCGCCAAGCGAGGTGATGTTTTTGGACAGCAATGGCGAAACGCGCTTTGGTCGAACAGGATCGGGCGCAGGAACGGGGCCGGGATGAAAGCGGAAACAAACACAAGGGAATGCCTGTGCTTTCCTCCGAAAAGCCGTGGTGCCTGCCCGCCTTGTAAAACATGAGGGCAGTATATATTTATATTTTTGAAAGGAGCCGGACGATATGCAGATTAATGAAAATACTATGAGGGTTGCGGCGGATGAAAAGCAGTCCGCCGGACTGCCCCACATGCGCAAGCGGATCGGTTCCACAGTCTACGAGGTGAATATCCACTTCAATCAGGACGCAAAGGAGACGATGGACGATAAAATTCTGCGGCTTATCAGAAATGACTTGAATAAAGTGGCGGCGGGCGTTAACATGGCAGTACCGCAAACGAGCCGGTTGCCTGAAAGGAGTTCAGCGGCATGAACGAAAACAGGCTAAAGGCAAATATCCTTTACGAGAGGCTGTCCCGCGATGATGAGTTGCAGGGGCCGTCCAATTCTATTGTCAACCAGAGCGCATTGCTGGAGGAATACGCTGAGAAAAATGGATTTGTCCCATATGTCCATATTTCTGACGATGGATACTCCGGGACGAATTTTCAGCGTCCCGGCTGGGAGCGGCTCATCGAACAGGTCGAGAGCGGCAACATATCAACCATTATTATTAAGGACCTGTCGCGCATGGGGCGCGACTACCTTCGTGTCGGGCTTTACAGGGAGATGTTCCGGGAAAAGGGCGTGCGCCTGATTGCTGTGAACGATGGCTTCGACAGCGCGAAGGGCGAGGACGATTTCACACCGTTCAAGGAAATTATCGCGGAGTGGTACGCAAGGGATACATCGAAGAAGATAAAATCTGTACTGCACAAAAAGGGACGCGACGGCAAGCCGATGTGCAACACGCCTATCTACGGATATCGGAAAAACACAGGAGACGGAACGCCGTGGATTATCGATGAGGAAGCGGCGGAGGTAGTGCGCCGGGTATTCCGATTAGCCGTTAACGGAAAAGGCGTAACGCAGATCGCCGGGATACTGGCGAAGGATAAAGTTGAGAGGCCATCATATTATATGGTCAGCCACGGCATACAAGCGGATTCTAAATTGTTTGATCCTGTCTTGCAGTATAGCTGGCATGGGAGTACAGTCGCCAGACTGCTGGAACGACGCGAGTATATCGGAGACTTGGTCAATTTCAAAACGCATAAGCCATCTTACAAAAGAAATTCCTATGTGCGCAATCCGCCAGAAGAACATATGGTGTTTCAGGGCGCTATCCCTGCCATCATCGACGCAGAGACATGGGAACTCGTTCAGAAGCTGCGGCAAACGCCGCGCCGTATAAACAAGTCAGGCGCGGCTAATCCGTTGACAGGCATGGTATTCTGCGCGGATTGCGGAGCAAAAATGACCAATAGGCGTAACGGGTATAAGGAGAATGGGGATGGATCGGGTTCATACGCGAATGATAACTACGAGTGTTCAACCAACCGTATCGCGGGTGCGCAGCACATCAAAAAATGCAGTATGCATTATATCAATACGAATACGCTGCGCAAACTGATATTGGACGCAATACGGGAGATAAGCGCCTATGCTCTCAATAACGAGGATGAGTTCATGAAAAAGCTGTGTGCGGAGTCAGCCGTCAAACAGGCGGAGACAGTAGTAGCCCATAAAAAGCGGCTTGCGAAGAACGAAAAGCGCATAGCGGAACTCGATTTGCTGTTTCGGAAGGTATACGAAGACCATGCAATCGGCAGGCTCTCGGATGATCGGTTCGAACGCATGTCCATCGATTACGAGCGCGAAGAGGCGGAGATTAAATCATGTAACACCGTGTTGCGCGCGGAGCTTGAACAACGTGAGTGTAACAGTATGAATACCGATAGGTTTATGGAGCTTGCCCGCCGGTACACGGCCTTTGATGAACTCACGACTCCTATGCTGAATGAGTTCATACAGAAAGTGATTATTCATGAAGCCGATCGCTCGAGCGGGTATCGCCTTCAGAAAGTCGATATATGGTTCAACTTCATTGGTAATTTTGAACTGCCGAATTTAGAAGTGACGCCTGAGCCTATGGATGACGTGGCTTTTGCGAATCTGATGCATAAGAGGAAAAAGCACACTGAGGCCGCGAGGCGTTATCGCGCAAAACAGAAAGAAGAACAGCGGGTGAAGCAAACTGAACCCGCGTAACAAAAACACATGGCGGCTCGCAAAAGCGGGCCGCCATTCTCTGCCCAGGATATTCGTGTCCGGGGATTTTTTATGAGGAGGTTTATCGATATGGAGAAAAAACGAGGCAGAGGGCGGCCGTGCGTTACGGAAAAGATTGCTGGCAGTAACGCGGCTTTTTATGAGTCTGTTATAGCGGGCGGCAAAAAATACCGATCCCGGCGTTCGATATCAGACACGGCGTATATGTACACAGCGGCGAAAGTATTATCGGAAGCCGCTTCCGAAATTGATGGATTGGAGATGATCTGCGGTCCGGATTATATGTGCCGAAGTATCTTAAACCAGTTGGGGCGTATGCTTCGGATAGAGGGATACAGCGAAAATGATGTGATAGAGATTGCCAGGGAGGCAGTTAAGGGTAAGAAAGACGGATACAGCGTAAAGGAAATTGAAAAGTACATCCGGCACGGAAGAATGACGGGCGAGTGGTAAGCACTCCCGTCTGGCAGACATTATTTGAAGGAGGAACAGCTTATGCGTAATTTACATCGCAATATAAACATCGGTTTCCGCGTGACGGAGGAAGAACAGGAACTCCTTCACAAGCGCATGAATGAAGTTGGCATCAGCAATCTCCGGGCATTTCTTTTGAAGATGGCTTTAAACGGCTACATTATTAATCTCGACTTGAAGGATGTTCGTGAGTGCTCACGGCTGTTACGGATCGTAAGCAATAACGTGAATCAAATTGCCCGTCATGTTAATTCGGGCGGTAATATCTATTCTGTCAATATCGCTGATGTACAAACCAAGCTGGACGGCATATGGCAGCAGCAGAACAAAATAATTCGTGATTTATCAAAAGTATTGGAGGCGGCGTGATGGGAGATTTGAAGATAATAACGATGCGGGATGTCGAGGCGGAGCGGGTGCGGTTCCTATGGAACCCATATATCCCATCTGGTAAAATATCGATAGTGCAGGGCGATCCCGGCAGCGGCAAGACTACAATGATGCTGGCAATAGCCGCTGCCGTAACCAGAGGCGACGCGTTGCCGAACGGAGGAACCGCTGCTCCCGCCAGCGTAATATTCCAGACTGCCGAGGACGGGCTGGCAGATACCATCAAGCCGCGCTTGGAGCAGCTGGGCGCGGACTGCGGCAGGGTGCATGTCATAGATGAAAGCGAAGAGGCGTTATCGCTTGCGGATGAGCGTATAGAGCAGGCCATCATACGGACGGACGCGAAGATGCTTATAATCGATCCGTTGCAAGCCTATCTCGGCGGTTCGGATATGCGCAGCGCAACCGGCGTTCGCCCGCTTATGAAGTCGCTGGGCGCGGTGGCGGAGCGCACCGGCTGCGCCATAGTCATAATTGGGCACTTAAATAAAAAAGGCGGCAAGGCTCAGTACCGTGGCTTGGGCAGCATTGATATATACGCCGCAGCCCGAAGCGTTCTCACTGTCGGCAAGATTGATGTGGACGAAAATATGCGTGCGGTTGTTCACGGGAAATCTAACCTTGCGCAGGCAGGTTCGCCGCTCGCTTTCGGGCTTGATTCTGTAGGTGGATTGACTTGGCTGGGTGAATATGAAATTACGTTGGATGAATTACTGGCCGGGAAGTCGGCGCAGCAGTCCGAGAGCCGGTTGGGACAGGCGATGCGGTTCATCAAGGACGAGTTGGCGGGAGGCGAAGTGTCCGCCGCCGAAATGATTCAGCGGGCTGCCGACAGCGGTATTCCTAAGATGACATTGGATAGAGCGAAACAGACGCTGGGCGTTAAGTCAGTTAAGCGCGGGAGCCAATGGTTTTGGGCGCTGGGCGGAGGTGAAGATATTCAAGGCATTCATGCGGGAGGCATGAATACCTTGCCGCAAACGCAGGCAGGGAAAGGGTTTACGGCCCGTCAAGAACACCAAGATATTCATGCGGCTAAGTTGAATACCTTGTCCCGTGAGGCTGTCTGATGGCTACCACTTGGATGAAGGCTTTGCACCGGAGCGGCGGAGGGGTTGCCGCCGCTCTCGGCCTGCGGATTGACTATGCGAAGGATTATACAAAAACTGACGATGGCGCTCTGATTGACAGTTACGAATGCGATCCGTACACGGCGCAAAACGAGTTCTTGTTCTCCAAGCGGCTATACGCCAAGAAAACCGGGCGGGATCAGGGTAAGCATGATGTTATCGCTTATCATGTCCGCATGAGCTTCAAGCCGGGAGAGGTCACGCCGCAACGGACGTTGGAATTGGGCCGGGAGCTTGCGCTTCGGTGGACGAAGGGGCGGCACCAGTTCATAGTAGCGGCGCACACGAATACAAACAATCCCCACGCCCACATCGTTTTCAACAGCGTCAACCTCTATTGTGATCGCAAGTTCGCGGACTTCAAACATTCTGCCATCGCACTTCGCAGGGTCAGCGACAGGGTCTGCTTGGAGCATGGGCTGTCTGTGATTGAGAAGCCGGGGCTATCGAAGGGATATAACCGGGCGGAGTATCTTAGGCAGAGCAAGCCGCCGACTGTCCGGGAGCAGCTTCGGGATATTATGGATGCAGCGCTTGCCGGGTGCAAAAGCCATGACGATTTTCTGTCCGCGCTGCTGGCGGCGGGTGTTGATATCAAGCACGGTAAACAGTTGGCGTTTAAGCTGCCGGGCGCGAAGAAATTTGTTCGGCAGGATACGCTGGGCGATGACTATTCCGTTGATGCCATTCAAGAACGGATTGACGGTAAGCGGATTATAACACATAAACGGAAAACCGTTGCGCCGGTGGCAGCTTCAACAAAACCAAATCTGTTAATCGACATTCAATCGAAAATTCAACAGGGTTACGGTGAGGGCTTCCGGCGCTGGGCTACTGTTCAGAATTTGAAGGAGGCTGCCAAGACGCTTTTGTTTCTGCAGGAGCATGGAATTACGGATTATGAGTCATTAGTTGAACAGGCAGCGGAGGCGAGCAAAACCTTTGGCGCTCATAACGACAGGCGCAAGACGATTGAGGTTCGTCTGCGGGAAATTGCTGAATTACAAAAACATATCGGTGTCTA
>DOMW01000193.1:9342-9558 GCA_003510345.1 Clostridiales bacterium
GAGATAAAAAGCTGCCGTCGATGGACGCGCTTAGGAAGGAGTATGCTATCCTTGATGCCGAGCGGTGCAAGCTCTCGCGGAACTACAGAACCGAGCGGGACGAAATGATCTCGCTGCTCATGGCGAAGCAAAATGTTGACCGGCTGCTCGGGGAACCTTCGCATAAAACGAAAACACACCAATACGATTTGGCAGGGCCTGTGAAACTTTTTCTGT
>DOMW01000021.1:0-1760 GCA_003510345.1 Clostridiales bacterium
GGCGACGGTACGGGCACGGGCGAAGACCCCGGCGCGGAGGGCGCGGACGGTACGGACGGCGAATCTTCCGGTTCGTCTGTCACGGTGCTGCAGCATGAGGATGAAAGCGACGCGGTGGAGGCGCTCCAGCAAAAGCTGAAGGAACTGGGCTACCTCGACAAAGTGACCGGGTATTACGGCACGGATACCGTCGCGGCGGTGGAGGCGTTTCAGGAAAACAATGACCTTGAGGTGGATGGCATCGCGGGTTCCGGAACGCAGGCGAAGCTGGATTCGGATGACGCGAAAGCGAAGGATGCGTGAGGATAGAGAGTAGAAAATTCCCGGCTTGTGGACACATGAGCCGGGAGTTTTATAGTTGGCGGCAGGATTGGTTTGCCCTAATATTACGGTTTGCTCGGGTATTCCTTTGGGGTCAANNCCTCCGGCGGTTTAGAACCTACGGTTCTAAAAACTCCTTTAAAGGCAAAAGTACACACCATCGTGAAATGCCAAGTCTCATAATCCTATAAAATCACTTCATTGAACTGTAGATGCTAAACCGCCGGAGACGTTTTTTCTTATGCCGCTGTGGCGTATTCGATCTCCGTGCCGTCCATGAAAACCGCGATATCGCCGTTTTGATCGGTGCGCAGAGTAAGCGTGCCGTGTTCTGCGAGCAAGTCTAGTGTTTCGCTGTGCGGATGGCCGTAATCGTTGCCCTCGCCGCAGGTTATAATGCCGATCTCGGGCGTTACGGCCCGCAGCAGTTCTTCCGTTGTGGAAGTATACGAGCCGTGATGGCCCACTTTCAGCACATCCGCGTCAAGCGCCGCGCCATACTGATCTAATAAAACGCCCAGGGCCGCTTGCTCCGCATCGCCCGTGAGCAGTATTTTTGTTTCGCCAAATGTGAGCAGCAGGACAATGCTGGCGTTGTTCGCCTCGTCCGGCATTGCGCCCGAAGGGCTTAAAACCTGCGCCTGTACCTGTTCCCCCAGCGTGAAGGAAAGCGGCGCGCCAGCAAAGACGACGTCGCCTCCTACCTGATCCGCCGCTTGCAGCATACGCGTATAGGCCGCCGTGTTTTTTGTGAAATCCGGCAGGTAGAATGTGGCGGGCTGGTATTCCAGAAGCACGTCGTCCATCGAGCCGATATGGTCGGAATCGGGATGGGTGGCGACGGCTGCGTCCAGCTTTTCGATGCCGAACGAGGCAAGCGTACCGGAGATTTTGCCGAAATCATCCGGTTCCCCGGCGTCTACGAGCATGGAATACCCGTCCGGCGTATAGAGGAGCAAGCTATCGGAATTGCCTGTATCCATCGCGTAGAGTATCAGCTCGCCCGCGTGTTGATCGGGGTTTGCCAGCGAACGCGCCGCGGGGTTTGTGTCCGCGCCGGTTACATGCGCGGTGGTGTTGTCCCATATATCGGAAAGGGCGGCGGTGAATTCCCCGCCCGAGTCAAACGCGAATAATAGTATCACAGCCAGCGTGACCGCAACCACGGCGACGGAACCGAGAATATTCTTTTTTGATTTGGCTCGCTTTTTCTTTGCCATAGTGATACCCCTTAACGCATATTATACACGGCACCGGTATATCCGTAAAATAGTTTTCATCGGCGTGGGAGTACTCCATCCGTGTGTGGTTTTGTGTTAACTTTGGTAGCGGCGACCTAAGTATGCTATACGCCTTTACACCGGGCGCCTCTCCATTGCCTCTATTTTCCCCCAGTCGGTATGTGGATGGGCGGTGAAGAATGGATTAGAAAAAACGTG
>DOMW01000021.1:1857-9105 GCA_003510345.1 Clostridiales bacterium
CGCGGGAAAGGCTGACCCCATCAACATAAGAAGTCTGTACCGCCCGGCGACCAATATCTATGCCGCCGATTATAGATGGTAATTCTTTTTCTATGTACAATACAAAATATCCACTCCCCATCGGCGTTGTTTTGCGGTATACTACTGCTATGGTATTTATGCCCGGAAATTATTTTAGCGGAAGGATGAAAGTCATGTATAAACTCGGACAAATCATGTTGATAGCCGGAGTCCTGATAATGCTGACCATAAGCATCTTATTGCTCATAGGTGTTATTGACGGAAAAATCGCGGGCGGGCTTATTGTATTCTCGTTAATTCTTGCGGGCGGCGGAAGTGCTTTATCCAGAAAGAACAGGAAGTGACGTGTAGCCTGCGTATGATACGGGAAAATGATATACAACTGCAAAAGCGCGTGGTGGTGGGCATGTCCGGCGGGGTGGATTCGGCGGTGGCGGCACTGCTCTTAAAACGGCAGGGCTATGACGTCTCCGGTGTATTCATGAAAAACTGGGACGACAGCCAGGAGGACGCCGTGTGCCCGGCCGAACAGGATTTTGAGGATGTGCGGGCGGTGTGCGGGCAGATCGGCATCCCGTATTATTCGGTCAACTTTGAACAGGAATATTGGGATCGTGTTTTTTCCTATTTCCTGCGGGAATACAAGGCGGGCCGCACGCCCAACCCGGATGTGCTGTGCAACAAAGCGATTAAGTTTGCCGCGTTTCTGGATTTTGCCCGCGCGACAGGCGCGGATTATATCGCGACCGGGCATTATGTGCGGCGGGAGGAGAAAGGCGGCAGGCACTATCTTAAAAAAGGGCTGGACGCCGGTAAAGACCAGAGTTATTTCCTGTGTATGCTTTCCGAACGGCAGATCGCGGACGCGCTGTTCCCGGTGGGGGAACTACAAAAGAGCGAGGTGCGGGAGATTGCGCGGGGGGAAAACCTCACCGTGGCAAAAAAGAAAGACTCCACCGGCATTTGCTTTATAGGCGAGCGGAAGTTTAAGGAATTCTTGAAGACCTATATCCCCGCGAACCCGGGCGATATCAAAACGCAGGACGGAAAAACGGTGGGCAGGCACGAGGGGCTGATGTATTACACGCTGGGGCAGCGGCGCGGGCTTGCCATAGGCGGGCAAAAGGCCGGTACGGGGGAACGCTGGTTCGTGGTGAAAAAAGACCTTGAAAACAATGTGTTGTATGTGAGCCAGGGCGCGGACAGCGCGCTTCTTTACTCGGACGCGCTCATCATGCGGGACGTCAGTTTTATCGCGGGTGAAGGGAAGGAAGCGTTTGCCTGCGCGGCAAAGGTGCGCTACCGCCAGCCCGACCAGGCGGCGGTGGTGAAAAAACGGGATGACGGCGCGTGGCTGGTGGAATTTGAGAAAAAGCAGCGCGCGGTAACACCCGGGCAGTATTGTGTGCTGTATGACGGCGACACCTGCCTGGGGGGCGGTGTGATCGAGGCAAGTATAAAGGAGGGACGGGCATGATAGAACTACCGGAGAGCTATACGCTTGCGCGGCAGCTTGAAAAAGAACTGAAGGATAAAGTGGTGAAAAGTGTGGTTGCGGGGCAAAGCCCGCATAAATTCGCGTGGTTTCATGGCGATAAGGACGGCTACGACGAACGCTTGCGGGGAAAACGGGTAAGCGGCGCGGCCTATTACGGCGGGCGCGTGGAGCTAACAATGCAGGACGATATGCGGCTGGAGTTTCATGACGGTGTGAACCTGCGCATTTTGAGCGCGGGGGCGAAACGGCCGCAAAAACACCAGCTATTGGTGGAGTTTACGGATGGCGGCGCGCTCTGCGCAAGTGTGCAAATGTATGGCGGACTGATGGCGTATCGGCAGGGCGAGATGGACGAAAACCCTTATTACAGTGTGGCGCGGGAAAAGCCCGGCCTGCTTTCGGATGGGTTTGACGAGGCGTATTTTGCGGGTATGCTAAAGCAGGGAGATACGGGAAAGCTTTCAGCTAAAGCATTCCTCGCGACGGAGCAGCGCATTCCAGGTGTGGGAAACGGTGTGGTGCAGGACGTTTTGTGGCTGGCGAAAATCAACCCGCGCACAAAGCTTATGAAGCTTTCGGACGGCGGCATTGAAAGGCTGTTTCTCGTCCTTAAGCGTACGGTGAAAGAAATGGCGGAACGTGGCGGCAGGGATACGGAAAAAGACCTGTACGGCTGTCCCGGCGGTTACGCGGCCGTCATGAGCAAAAACAACAGCGCGATGGTTTGCCCGGTGTGCGGGCAGGCGGTGAAGAAGGAAGCGTACCTAGGCGGCAACGTATATTACTGCGTAAACTGCCAGCCCGTATTGAAATAACCTATGCAAAGCCGTTTATTTGAAATCATTTATTACTTGCTGGATAAGCCGGGCGTGACGGCGGGCGAGCTTTCCGCGCGGTTCGAGGTTTCCCAAAGGACGATCTACCGCGATATTGACGCGCTTTCCGCGGCGGGTATTCCTGTGTATGCCAAACAGGGAAAAGGCGGCGGGATATTCCTGCTGGAAGACTTTGTGCTTAACAAGGCGATGCTTTCCAAACGGGAGATGGACGAGATACTGATGGGTTTGCAAAGCCTTGGGGCGGCGGGCTATGAAAATAGCCTGCTGCATAAAATGGGGGCGTTTTTCCGGGAAACGCAAAGCTGGGTCAGTGTGGATTTTTCAGGGTGGAGCGCACAAGGAAAACTGACATTTTACACGGTGAAGGAAGCGATATTGGCGCGGAATGTGCTGGTTTTCGCGTATTACGGGGCGAGCGGCGCGAGCGAGAGGCGGCATGTCGAGCCGTTGCAGCTTGTGTTTAAATCGCGGTCGTGGTATATGCTGGGGTTTTGCAGGAACAGGAACGATTACAGGGTGTTTCGCCTAAGCCGCATGAAGCATGTGGAGCAGACGGAGGAAACGTTTGAGCGGGCGCTCCCGGCGGAGGAAACCATCACATCGGCACCGGCGGTTGTGAAAAACATGGCGTTTACGCTTAAGGTTGCGGGCGAGCTTGCTTACCGCGTATACGACGAGTTTGAGCCGGAGCAGGTACAGCGGCAGGAAGACGGGAGTTTTCTGGTGCGGGCTTGCTACCCGGCGGGCGAATGGGTGTATGGCTACATCCTTTCATATGGCGCGGGCGCGGAGGTGCTGGAGCCAAAAGAGATGCGTGAGCAGGTGCGCAGGCGCGTGAATGGGATGGCGGGCGTGTACAGGTAGAAGGAACGGGATCAAAGAAAATCGTTGAGCGCGTAGGTCAGCTCTTTCAGCTTGTGCCGGAGCAGTCCCATGTCATCCTCCACTTCGTGGGAAAGGCCGGATTGCGTCGCCATTTCCATTAGTGTACGATATTCCGCTTTCAATTTTTCCAGTTCGGTGAAAGGGCTGTCGATTTCAGTGATCTGGCTGCGCGGAAGATATTCCCCGGCAAGCTCGTTCATAGAAAGAAACATCAGGTAAGCGTCGCGGTAGGCCCAACTGAACTCTTTATATTTGCCGTGCTTGAACGATATGGTAAATGTGTCCTCATCCGGCTTGCGCATTTTTACTTGCGGGAAATACGCCCAGGGCATCTGGTCGAGCGCATAGTGGATGAGTTTTTTTTCTTCTTCGATATAGCCGGTAGATTCGTTTATGCGCGTGATAAAAATGGTGAGCCACAAAAACGCCTCGTCCGGGATGGGCGGGGAATCCGGGTGGTCGAACACGGCGGACAAAAGCCGACGCGCACCGCAGGAAGAGCAGGTGTCTTCCATCCAGTAATGTATGACGTGGGAAGACGCGTAAAATTGCCCGGCGGGGGCGTTGCCCTGTTCATGCCAGCCGGCGGCCTGTTCCAGGAACGCTTGGTTTTCCATATTCCACTTGTGTGACTCGCGGTCGCATAGTTGCGCCATGTACGGTTCTCCGATCCCAAGTATAAACGCCTGCGCATATAATCCGTGCTATTTATATCAATCACAGTTCAATACAGTATATATTATACCCCTATGGCCATAGGAAATCAAAACAAATCATTTTGAGAACATGACGTTGGGTGTCCTGTTATGGCTGATAAAATGAAAATAATAAGAATATAATGGGAGGAGAACACATATGGAGTACGAAATTGTAACAGTGGGAGAAAAGAAAGTTTGCGGCGTATCGGTGAAAACGGAGAATGCCGGGGGAAAGGCTGTGCGCGATATAGAGGAGATATGGCGCGGGTTTTTCGCCCGGAATATGCAGGAAATGATCACAGGGCGCGCGGACGACATGTATATTGGGCTGTATACCGAGTACGAGGGCGATGAATCCAAGCCGTATACATACGTGGCGGGATGCGAGGCAAGTGGCGGCGCATTGGTGGAAAAGACGATACGGGCGGGAAAATACGCTAAGTATACAGCGCGTTCCGGTGAAGAAATCGGCGCGGTTTGGAACGCTGTGTGGAATGCGGCATACCGGCGCAAATTCGAAAGCGACTTTGAGGAATATACATTTGACGGCGACCCGGCGCAGCCGCGGGAAATCAACATTTATATTGGGATAGAGGAGGAACGAAAAAGTGGAACTGGTGACGGTCACAAGTGAAAATGTGGAGCGGGAGCACCTCTGTTGCGCCCTTTCCGACAAAAAAGCCACGGCGGCAAAGCGCGAATGGCTGAAGCGGAACATGGAACATGGATATGTGTTCCGCAAGCTTGCGGGGCAAGGCAAGGCTTTTATGGAGACGGTACCCGCTGAACATGCGTGGGCGCCGGTCGATGCGGGCGGGTATCTTTTCATCGATTGCTTTTGGGTATCCGGCAAACTGGCGGGACAGGGATACGCCAGCCGCCTTTTTGACGCGTGTGTGAAGGACGCGAAAGAACTGGGCAAGCATGGGTTGGTGGCAGTTTCCGCCCAAAAGAAAATGCCCTTCCTTTCCGACCCCGGGTTTTACAGGAAGAAAGGGTTCCGGTTGGCGGATACCGCGCCGCCGTATTATGAGCTTTTGTACCTGCCATTTGAGGAGGGCGCGGCAAAGCCGAAGTTTCTGGAATGTGCGCGTACAGGCGTGACGGATAAGCAGGGCATCGTGCTCTATTACAGCGGACATTGCCCGTGGAATGCCAAATACATTCCGTTTTTGGAGAAGGCGGCGAACGAGCGGGGCGCGCGGTTTACCACGGTGAAGTTGCAATCGGCGGGTGAGGCGCGGCAAGTTCCCAACCCGTTTCCGACATACGCGATGTTTTGTGACGGGAAATTTGTGACAAACGAAATGTTCAGCGATAAGAAGTTTATAAAGTTTTTGGAAGAGAAGGGCGGCGGGGCATAAAAACGCCGGGAGGAACGCATGGTATGACAAGACTATCTGAATTGCCCAACATAGGGCCGGAAATCGAGCGGCAGCTTACGGCTGTGGGTATCGACACGCCCCAGGCGTTGCGGGAGGCGGGCAGCAGGCAGGCATGGCTCCGCATATTCGCAGTGGACGCGTCCGCCTGCTACAACCGCTTGCTGGGCTTGGAGGGCGCGGTACGAGGCATACGCAAAAAAGAACTGCCGCAAGATGTGCGGGCCGAACTGAAACAGTTTTATACGGTGCAAAAGGGCTGATGGCAGTGGTGATGCGGACGATACCGGCTAAGACTATAGTGACCCGCATGAAGAATAACTATTGGTTCGGTGCGGACTATAATATGAACATTTACCGCGGTTGCTGCCACGGGTGTATTTATTGTGACAGCCGCAGCGAATGTTATGGAAACAATGCGTTTGACACGGTGTTCGCTAAAGAGGGTGCGCTTCAAATTGTGGAACGTGAGCTTAGAGGCAAGCGCAAAAAAGGCGTGGTGGCGACCGGGGCGATGTCCGACCCGTACAATCCATTTGAAGAAAAAGAACTGCTTACGCGCGGCGCGCTCGCGTTGCTCGAAAAATACCGCTTTGGCGCGGCGATCGCTACCAAAAGCAAACTTGTGGCGCGTGATGGGGATGCATTAAAAGCAATCGCCAAAAACGCGCCGGTCATTGTCAAGGTGACGGTGACGACGGGGGATGATTCGCTGTGCGAAAAGATAGAGCCGCACACGCCTGTTGCAAGCGAGCGGTTTGCCGCTGTGGGAGAGCTTGCGGAAAGCGGGCTGTTCACGGGGATATTGCTGATGCCTGTGCTGCCTTTTATAGAGGATACGGAAGAAAATATTGCGGGAATTGTGCGGCAGGCGGCAAGGCACGGCGCACGGTTTGTTTATCCGGCAATGGGCGTGACGCTGCGGGATGTGCAGCGGGCATATTATTATAGGAAGCTGGATGAATTGTTCCCGGGGTTGAGCGACCGGTACAAGAGGAGATATGGAGGGGCGTACCAATGTACGTCGCCACTGGCAAAAAAACTGTACGGCCTTCTTGCGAGAGAGTGCGAAAAGCATGGCATTGTCTATCGAATGCGTGATATTATAGAAGCGTATCAGGCGCCGTACAGGCAGGAGCAACTGTCGTTTTTGTAAGCCCAAAAAAAGAAAGTTAGAAAAGGGATAAAAATACGTTGACAAGGGGAGGGGAGGGTGGTAAGATGATAAAGCCGCAAAAAACGGCGGAACATTGAAAAAACAATACAGTACCAAGAAACGCAATGTTTCTGAAATCCTATGACAATAGGGTTTTTTAAACAGAAAAGCTTGACAGCGGAGCCATGTCAAACCATTTAGTTAATTACATCTTTTTAGATGTAGAGTTTAATTTAAGAGTTTGATCCTGGCTCAGGACGAACGCTGGCGGCGTGCTTAACACATGCAAGTCGAACGAAGATACAGATTAACACTGAGCGCCCGGTTTGGGGCGGGTGGAAGCGCAAGCGTTTTTGCGAGGCAACACAACAAGGTGGCGAATATCCATGTAAACTGAAGCAGGGTGGATGGTAAGCCTTGATGCCGAGCAACACGCGTAAATAAAGTGCTAACACATCACCACACAGAATAGTGTGGTGTGTGGAAGCGCGAGAGTGCTAACACGGAATCGGGGAACTGACACAAGGCCTCGCCTCGGGGGCTGAGTGTTAATCTGTAGACTGAGTGGCGGACGGGTGAGTAACGCGTGAGCAACCTGCCCTTCAGAGGGGGACAACAGCCGGAAACGGCTGCTAATACCGCATAAGACCACGGTATCGCATGACACTGGGGTAAAAGGAGAAATTCACTGAAGGATGGGCTCGCGTCCCATTAGGTAGATGGTGAGGTAACGGCTCACCATGCCGACGATGGGTAGCCGACCTGAGAG
>DOMW01000142.1 GCA_003510345.1 Clostridiales bacterium
GTGGTGCATGTGGTGTCCGGCCCGGTGAGCATTGCGCCGCCGGAGGGGGTGCGCGTGACGAGTGTGCAGAGCGCGGCGCAGATGTTTGACGCGGTAATGGAAGCGAAGGCGGACGCGGATATCGTGATCGCGTGCGCGGCGGTTTCCGATTACGCGCCCAAAGAAATGAGCGGGCAAAAACTGAAAAAGACCGACGGGCTTGTGCTCGAACTGGTGAAGACGAAGGATATACTCGCGGCGCTGGGAAAAGAGAAAAGCTATTATCTCTGCGGATTTGCGGCGGAAACGCAAAATGTGGAGGAATACGCGCGGGAAAAACTGCGAAAAAAGAACCTTGATATGATCGTGGCAAACGATGTGTCGGGTGACGGGATAGGCTTTGACAGCGCGGACAATGAAGTGGTGATCTTTAAGAAAGACGGCTCCACGCACGCGGTAGGCAAAGCGGGGAAAGACCAGATCGCGCGGGAGATATTACGGGAGATCGCGCGGGATTTGGACGGATGAGGTGCGGCTTATATATTTCCCGGTGGTTGTGTATTGAAGTTATTCTTTAGGTTTGGCGACGGGGTAACACAAGTATTAAGCAGGGCGTATACGAACGAGGGCAAAGGTGAAAATATCCTGTATGTTCTTTTAGGTATTCCTCACGGGTCAAGGAGCCTGCGGCGCANNAACTCCCTTAAAGGCAAAGGCATATACAGAAGTGCCACGCCTTACAATCCTATAAAATCATCTCTTTATTCTGTTCAATCACTTTTGATGTGGACGTTTTAAGTAAGGCTGTGCACGGGAGTTATTATAGCCCGGCGGTTGCTGCGCAGCAAAAGTCCACGCACGTTGACAGCACTTTACCGAAACGATATAATTATCTGATGGGAAAATGGAAGTCTATTTGTGTTCCCGAAAGGAGTTTCTTACTTGGAAATAAAAGCGCCCAAGGGCACAAAAGACGTATTGCCGCAAGACAGTTACAAGTGGCAATATGTAGAAAACATCGTGCGCGAGATCACCGCGCTCTATGGATACCGCGAGATACGCACGCCGGTGTTTGAGCATACCGAGCTTTTTTTGCGCGGGGTGGGCGATACAACGGATATCGTGCAAAAAGAAATGTATACGTTTGAGGATAAGGCCCGCCGGTCGGTCACGCTCAAGCCGGAGGGGACGGCGGGCGTGGCGCGCGCGTTCATCGAAAGCGGCCTTGCGGCGGAGGCGCAGCCTACAAAACTGTATTATCTTTCTACACCCGTGTTCCGGTATGAGCGGCCGCAATCGGGCAGGCTCAGGGAGCACCATCAGTTTGGCATAGAGGTGTTTGGCGCGCCGGACGCGAGCGTAGATGCGGAGGTTATATCTGTGGCGCTTACGCTGTTTGAGCGGCTTAAAATAGGAAATTTGAGACTGAATGTCAACAGTATCGGTTGCCCGGGGTGCCGGCCCGCATACCATGAAAAACTAAAAGAGTATTTGCGGGAGAATTTTGACGCGCTTTGCCCCCTGTGTAAAGACCGGTTTGAAAAAAACCCGCTGCGTATACTCGATTGCAAAGAAGAAAAGTGCAGGGCGCTCGTGCAAAAGGCGCCGGTGATGATCGATTGCCTGTGTGAAGAATGCGGCGCGCATTTTACCGCGCTACAAACGTATTTGAAGGCGCTGGGAACCGCGTATAGCGTCAACCCGTTTATCGTGCGAGGGCTGGATTATTACACGAAAACGGTGTTTGAAATTATTTCGGACAGCATCGGCGCGCAGGGCACGGTGTGCGGCGGCGGCAGGTACGACGGGCTGGTCAAAGAGATCGGCGGGCCGCCTATGGCGGGGATCGGTTTTGGCCTGGGGATAGAACGGCTGCTGCTTGTAATGGAAAACGAGGGGATCGCCATTCCCGCGCCTGCGCATGTGGATGTGATGGTCGTATCGCACGGGGAGGCGGCGCGGGCGGAAGCGGTGAAGCTGGTGGCGGAACTGCGGCGCGCCGGGGCGAAGGCGGATATGGATCACACCGGGCGCAGCGTTAAGGCGCAGTTTAAATATGCCGGGAAATTGGGCGTAAAAAAAGTGCTGGTGCTGGGGGAAGACGAATTAAAAAACAACACGGTGCTGGTGAAGGATATGGAAAACGGCGGGGAAAAAGCCGTGGACAGAAATCTAATTATAGAGATGAACTAGGAGAGAACGCATGGGAGAGTTTTTAGCGGATTGGAAGAGAACGGCGCTTTGTACGGAGTTTACGGCGGAAGATGTCGGGCGGGAAGTGACGCTGATGGGCTGGGCGGATACCCGGCGCGATTTGGGTGCGCTTATTTTTATAGACCTGCGGGACAGGTCGGGCATTATGCAGGTGGTGTTTGACGAATCCGCGTTTAAGGGGGATTTTCAGCGCGTGGCGCATATCCGGAGCGAATATGTGCTGGCGGTGAAAGGGAAAATCGTAAAAAGGTCGGAAGACACGGTGAACCCTAAACTGCCCACCGGTTACATCGAGGTGAAGGTTGCCGAGCTGAAAGTGTTGAGCGCGGCGGAGACGCCGCCGTTTGAAATAGAGGATGGTTCCAAAGTGCGCGAGGAGCTGCGGCTTAAATACAGGTATTTGGACCTGCGCCGCCCGGATATGCAGAAAAACCTGATGGTTCGCAACAAAATAGCGAACGCGGCGCGTGGATTCTTGCAGGGGGAAGGCTTCCTTGATATTGAAACGCCCATGCTGCAAAAAAGTACGCCCGAGGGCGCGCGCGATTACCTTGTGCCCTCGCGCATAAGGGAAGGCTGTTTTTACGCGCTGCCGCAATCACCGCAGCTCTTTAAACAGCTTTTGATGGTTTCCGGCTTCGACAGGTATTTCCAGATCACAAAATGTTTTCGCGACGAAGACCTGCGCGCGGACAGGCAGCCGGAATTTACGCAGATAGACATGGAGCTTTCGTTTGTGGAAGCGGAAGACGTGATGCAGGTAAACGAGCGGCTGATGCGGCATATTTTTAAAGAAGTGATGGAACTAGATATCCCGCTGCCGTTAAAACGGCTGACATACAAAGAAGCAATGGAACGCTTCGGCAGCGACAAGCCGGACACGCGTTTTGGTCTTGAGCTTAAGGACGTGAGTGATATTGTGGAAAAAACGGAGTTCAAGGTGTTTAGCTCGGTGGTGAAAAACGGCGGCAGCGTGCGCGCGATAAATGCCAAAGGGTGCGCGAATATTTTCGCGCGGCGCGAGATAGACTCGCTGGTGGATTTCGTGAAAATTTACGGCGCGAAGGGCATGGCGTGGATTTCCATAAAAGAGGACGGCCTAAATTCGCCCATTACGAAATTTATGACGGACGACGAAGTAAGCGCGATCATGAAGCGGCTGGACGGGCAGGTGGGCGACATACTGTTTTTTGTGGGCGACAAAAACACCGTGGTGTTCGACTCGCTGGGCGCGCTTCGGCTCAAGCTGGCCGAGCGGCTGGAATTGATCAAAAAGGATACGTGGGATTTGTTATGGGTAACGGAATTCCCGTTGTTTGAGTATTCCGAGGAGGAAAAGCGGTATGTGGCAAAACACCACCCGTTTACTTCGCCTATGGATGAGGATATCGGCAAAGTGACCGACGACCCGGAAAATGCGCGCGCGAAAGCGTATGACATCGTGTTAAACGGTAACGAGATCGGCGGCGGAAGCATAAGGATACATAGCAGCGAATTGCAGGAAAAAATGTTCGCGGCGCTGGGGTTTTCCAAAGAGGAAGCGTGGGAGCGGTTTGGTTTTTTGATGGAAGCGTTCAAATATGGCACACCGCCGCACGGCGGGCTGGCTTATGGGCTGGATCGTCTCGCCATGCTGCTTTGCGGCGTTCCTTCCATACGTGATGTGATCGCTTTCCCCAAAGTGCAGAACGCGGCCGACCTAATGACGAACGCGCCCGCGCCGGTGGATAAGAAACAGTTGCGCGAGCTTCATATCAAAGTAACGGAGCGGGAATGAAAGAAACGGGCAAAGTAGTGGAAATAGCCGGAGATACGGCGTATCTGTTTTTCAACCGCACCGCCGCCTGCGCGAAATGCGGCGCTTGCGGCATGACGGCGGGACGGAACACCATCACCGTACCGGCGAAAAATACGCTGCACGCAAAAGTGGGCGACCGTGTGGAACTGGAATTTACGGCGAAGAACGCGCTTTCCTCTTCGGCGATCGCGTATATTTTCCCGCTTGCCATGCTGCTCTTGGGGGTGCTGATCGGCTACAATGTGCCGCAGACGTTTTTTGACCCGCCGGACGCGCTTGCGGCGATACTCGGCATCGTGTTCGCGGCGGTTTCCTTTGTGGTGCTGCGCCTGCTGAACCCGTTTTTCAAAAGGAAGTTCGCGCATGTATATTCTATGGTCCGCTTGGCGGAGCCGGGGGAAGAAGACCAGATTGGCTGATGTGCTATGTATTTGAAAAGAATTGAGCTGAACGGCTTCAAATCGTTTCCGCATAGAAAAGAAATTATCGTGAACAGCGGTATTACCGGCGTCGTGGGGCCAAACGGCAGCGGCAAGAGCAATATCGCCGATGCTTTGCGTTGGGTTTTGGGCGAGCAAAGCTCTAAAAACCTGCGCGGCGCGAATATGCAGGATATCATTTTCAACGGCACGCAGTCGCGAACGAGAAAATCGTATTGCGAAGTATCGCTGGTGTTCGACAACGCGGACAGAAAGGTGGACATTGATTACACCGAGATAGCGGTCAGGCGCAAGATGTACCGGTCGGGCGAGAGCGAATACGCCATCAACGAGGCGAATTGCAGGCTCAAGGATATACTCGAGCTGTTCCGCGATACGGGGATCGGCAAGGAAGGGTATTCTATCATCGGGCAGGGGCGGATCGACGAGATATTAAACAGCAAGCCTGTGCAGCGCAGAAAGGTGTTTGAGGAAGCGGCGGGTATTGCCAAATACCGTGCGCGCAAGGAGGAAGCCGAACGCAACCTGCAAAAGACGGCCGACAATATCGTGCGGATAGACGATATCATCGCCGAGCTGGAATTGCAGATCGGCCCGCTTCGGGAACAGATGCACGAGGCAAAGGATTACAATGTGCTGCGCGAACGGCTGAAAACACTGGAGATCAACACATTCCTGTACCAATATAGCCGCACAGCCGAGCGTATGGGGAAGATGGACGAGCAAGTGGCGGCGCTGGAGCAGGAATTTGACGAGATAACCGCCGAGATCATCAAAATGGGCGAAGCGCAGGCTGAAACCAAGCGGGACGCGGCGCTGCTGCAAGAGGAGATCGACGCGCGCAATACAAAAGTGAGCGGGCTGTTGCAGCGGCAGGAAAAACTCAAAGGCGAGCGCGGCCTTTTGGAAGAGCGCGAAAAGAACTGCCGTGCGGGGATAGAAGAGAACGATACGCGCCGCGCGGGAATGGAGCAAACGGTTTCCGCGAATAGGGAGCGGATCGGGGAGATCGATAAAGAGGTCAGCGAACTGAACGCTGTGCTGGACGAGCAATATGCCGTTATTTGCGCGCGCCGGGAGAGTTTAAAAGACGTGGCGGCGGGCGCGGGCGAACTGGACGAATTGCGGCGGGATGTGGAACAGGCGCGCACGGCGCTGCAAACGTGCAGGATAGAGCACAGCGAACGCGCGGTACGCGTGGACGCGCTGCAAAGCAAATGCGCGGAGCTGGCGCAGCAGGCACAGCGGCACAAAGAGCATTTTGGCGGCATGGAAAAGCAGATCGGGGACGCGAAGGAACAGCTTGCGGTATACGACGAAACAAGCGCCGCGCTGCGCGGCAGGGTAAACGAGATTTCGCGGGAGGCCGCGCAGGCAAAAGACGAAGAGAAAAAACAGGCGGAGCTGCTCTCCGACGTGACCCGCGCGCTCAATGAAGACCAGTCGCGCTACAAGCTGCTTTCCGACATGAACGAGGAATACGAGGGGTATTTTGACAGTGTGCGGCTGCTTTTGAAAAAATCGATCGACGCGCCGCTCATTGCGTCAAAAATAAAAGGCGTGCTTGCCGAAGTGATCAAAGTCCCGCAAAAATATGAAACGCCGCTGGAAGTGATACTCGGCAACGCGCTGCAAAATATTGTGGTGGAAACGGACGGCGACGCCAAGGAGATCATCTCCTACCTGCGCAAAAACAACCTTGGGCGGGTGACTTTTTTGCCGGCAAAGTCGCTGAAAGTGAAGTACCTAAAGCCGGAGGAAAAAAAGCTGCTCGCAATGGAGGGCGTATACGGCGTTGCGAGCGAAGTGATAGAGTGCGGCGAAGCGGTGCGCCCGGCGGTGGATTTCTTGCTGGGGCGCACGGTGATCGTGGAAGATATGGACTGCGCCGTGGCGCTTATGCGAAGAGCGGATTACGCGTTCCGTACCGTCACGATGCAGGGTGATTTTATCAAGCCGGGCGGCGTGATCACAGGCGGCAGCCTAAAGCAGAAAAATACCGGCCTGCTTTCCAGGAAGCGCATGGCGGATGAGCTTGCTAAATCGGTGGAGCGGAATAAGAAAGAGCGGCAAAAGCTTGAGGCCGCCATGGAAGTGTTCCGCGAAAAAGAGCGGGAACGGCAGCGCGGGCAGCAGGCCGCGCTGGAAGAACTGCGGCTGATGGAGATTGCGCAGGCGGCGGTAAAGCAGACGCTGGCGCACTTAACGGCGCAGTTGGAAGAACGGGATGAAACGGGCCTTTCTCTTTTGGAATCGCTTGATGAAGCGAAAACAGAGTACGGGCGGGCGTGCAGTGCGGCGGAGGAAGCGCGGGAAGAGGCCGAGTCTCTTGCGGCTACGTATGATGGACTGGCGGAGAAACTGGCGGCGGCGGAGGAAGCGCGCGTGCTTGCGGCAAAAGAGAACGCTGCGCAGCGCGACGAGCTTTCGGCAATGGAGATCGCGCATACGGAAAAGGGCAACGAAAAGGCCATACTGCTGGCCGAGGCGGAGCATCTCCGGGCGGCAAACCGAACGTCCGCCGAAGCGATAGAAAGCGTGCATACGCAAAACGAAACGCTGAAGCGGGAATGGGACGCCGTCAAAAAGCGCAAGCATGAGCTGATGGAAGAGATCGACGATACCATCGTGGAGATCAAAAACGCGGGCGCGCTGGTGCAGGATAAACTTGCGGACAGGGAACGGCTTGCGGACGCGCTGGCGCAAAGCGAGCAAAAAGCGGCGGCATATGGCGAGCGCAAAAACCTGCTGATTGAGCAGAAGTATAAGGTGATCGCGAACCGGGAGAAAGCGGAGCTTGCGCGTGAGTCCATGCAAAATAAGATTTGGGAGGACTATGGTCTCACATACGGGAGCGCGCTGGAATTTAAAGACGAAGAGTTCGGCTTTGCGGGCGCGGTGCGCGAAACAGAGGAGATACGCGAAAAGCTGCGCGCGATGGGCGCGGTGAACCCCAACGCGATAGAAGATTACGCGCGCGTTTCCGAGCGGTACGAGAGCTTAAAGACGCAGCGTGAGGATTTGGTACAGGCGGGCGAAGATTTGAAAATCGTGATAGAGGGCCTGCTGACCGGCATGACGGCAAGTTTCCAGGAAAAATTTGACTTGATCAACCGCCACTTTATATGCGTGTTTAAAGAGCTTTTTGGCGGCGGCCACGCCGAGGTGCAGCTTCTGGAGGAAGAGAACGTGATGGAGTCCGGCATCGACATCATTGCCGAACCGCCCGGAAAGAAACTGCAAAGTATTTCGCTGCTTTCGGGCGGGGAAAAAGCGCTCACCGCCATCGCGCTGATGTTTGCCATGCTTTCCATCAACCCGTCGCCCGTGTGCCTTTTAGATGAGATCGACGCGCCGCTCGACGACGCGAACCTGATCCGCCTCGCCGAATACCTGACAGGGCTTTCCAAAGGCCTGCAATTTATTGTGATCACCCACCGGAAGCCCACGATGGCGATTTGCGATACGCTGTATGGCGTGGCTATGCACGAGCGCGGCGTTTCGGATATCGTATCCGTACAACTGGAAGGAGCGTAACGAAAATGGGATTGTTTGATAAAATCAAAGAAAGAATGAATAAGACGCGGGAGAATATATCTTCCCGCTTAAACAGCGTGATAAAAAACTTCCGCAAGGTAGACGAGGGCTTTTTCGAGGAACTGGAGGAGGCGCTTATTTTGTCCGATCTAGGCGTTACAACGACGGATAAAGCGGTGGATGCGTTGCGCGACGTGGTGAAGGAACAAAAGATCACGGACCCGGCGGAGATCAAAACGGCGCTTTGCCGCATACTTGCCGAATCGATGCAAGCGCCGCCGCTGGACATAAAAAAGCCTACGGTTCTATTGATCGTAGGGGTGAACGGCGTGGGAAAAACGACGGCGATAGGCAAGCTTTCGGCTTATTTTGGCGCACAGGGCAAGCGCGTGATCATAGCGGCGGCGGATACGTTCCGCGCGGCGGCGGCCGAGCAGCTTTCCGTGTGGGGGCAGCGCACGGATACGCGCGTGATAAAATACGCGGAGGGCGCGGACCCCGCGGCGGTGGTGTTTGACGCGATCGACGCGGCAAAGCACGCTGAAGCCGACCTTTTGATTATTGATACGGCGGGGCGGCTGCACAACAAAAAGAACCTGATGGA
>DOMW01000230.1:0-4107 GCA_003510345.1 Clostridiales bacterium
TTGGGGTCGCCGCTTTGCATCGCCGTTATCACCGCGTCGTTGATGGCAACCGCGTCCGGTTCCGGCGCGGCATTGTTCCCCAAAATCAGCAATATGCCGCCCGCGCCTGCCAGCAATACGCATAAAAACAGTATCAGCGCTTTTCTCATAATTCCGCCGCCTCAAAGATATAGCCCGTGCCCCATACCGTTTTGATGTACCGGGGTTCGTTTGGGTTGTCCTCGATCTTCTCCCGCAGATGCCGGATATGGACGTTCAGTGTGTTGTCAGTGGTAATGGATTGTTCCCACACCTCCCTGAAAATCTCATCTTTGGTCACGACGTGGTTTCTGTTTTTCACAAGGTACACGAGCAATTTGTATTCCATCGCTTTGAGCGCAAGCCTTTCACCGTCCACAAAAACGGCGGTATGCGCAAAATCGACGCGTAACTTACCGCATACAAAAACAGCGTCGCCCTCACCCTGATACCGCCGCAGCACAGCCTTTACCTTTGCCAGCAGAACGGGGAGCGAGTACGGCTTGGGTACGTAATCATCCCCGCCGACTCCGAGCGCCAGCAGCATATCGGAATCGCTTGTCCGCGCGCTGATAAACAGGATGGGAATATCCGTCGTTTCCCGCAATTGCTTGCACAGGTCGAAGCCCGACGAACCGCCGAGGTTGATATCCAGCAAGACAAGGCCGGTTTGGTTATCGCGGAAAAAATCCATGCAGGACGCGGCGTCGGCCACCCACGCGGTTTTCACGCCGAATGTGTTGAAGTAGTCGCGGGTGTTTTCAGACAGCAATTCTTCGTCGTCCACAATAAGGCAATCGTAGTTCATATTACTCAAAATACTCTTTCCCGATATAAGGGATCAGCACCTCCGGCACTTTCACGCGGCCGTCCGCCTGCTGGTAGTTTTCCATGATCGCCGCCACCGTGCGCCCCACGGCGAGGCCGCTTCCGTTCAGCGTATGCACGAACCTGAGCTTGCCGTCTTCCCCGCGGAAGCGGATGTTCGCGCGCCGCGCCTGAAAATCCTCGAAATTGGAGCAGGAGGATATTTCCACATACCTGCCGTAGCTGGGCATCCACACTTCAATATCATATGTTTTGGCGGAAGAAAACCCAAGGTCGCCGCCGCACAGCAGCACCACGCGATACGGGATCTCCAGCCTGCGCAGTATGCTTTCGGCGTCTTTTAAAAGAAGCTCCAGTTCGTCATAGGAATTGTCCGGGTGCGCAAGCTTCACAAGCTCCACCTTGTGAAACTGGTGCTGGCGGATCAGCCCGCGCGTATCCCGCCCCGCGCTGCCTGCCTCCGCGCGGAAACAGGGCGTGCCCGCGCAAAAACACATGGGAAGCTGCTCCCGTTCCAGTATCTGCTCACGGTACATATTTGTGACAGGCACCTCCGCCGTGGGGATCAGGTAATAATCCAGCCCTTCCAGCTTGTACATATCCTCGGCAAATTTAGGGAGCTGCCCCGTGCCCGTCATGGATTTTTCGTTCGCGATATACGGCGGGATCACCTCCGTGTACCCATTTTGCTCCACATGCGTGTTCAGCATAAAGTTCGTCACGATACGCTCGAGGCGCGCGCCCATGCCCTGGTAAAACATAAACCGCGCGCCCGTCACCCGTGCGGCCATCTCCGGGTCAAACCAGCCGAGCTCTTCGCCCAACTCCCAGTGCGGTTTTGGCTCAAACGAAAACGCCGCGGGTTTCAGGTAACTGCGCACAAACCGGTTGTCACTGTCGTCTGTGCCGGCGGGAACGGACGCGTCCGGGCGGTTGGGGATAGTAAGCAGCCGCGCCGTCAGCTTATCATCCGTATCGCGCAGCTCGTCGTCCAGCGTTTTGATCCGCTGCCCGAGCTCTTTCATTTCCGCCATGATGCCCTGCACATCTTCGCCGTTTTTGCGCATAACGGGGATTTCCTTGCTCGCCTTGTTGCGCCGCGCTTTCAGTTCTTCCGCCTGCCCCAGAAGCTCGCGTTTTTTTGCGTCCAGCTCCATGACGCCCGCAAGCCCCGTATCCTTGCCCCGCTTGGAAAGCGCCTCGGCGATGGTGTGGAAGTTATCGCGCAATACCCTTAAATCAAACATACCCTATACCCCTATCACATTTTATCGGGCGCCGCAATCCCGAGCAGGGCAAGGCCCCGCTTTATCACGTCGCGGCACGCGGTTATAAGCGCCACGCGCGCGTTTTCCCGCGCCTCGTCGCCGCCCAGTATCTTGTGCTCAAAATAATATTTGTTGCAAGCTTTCGCAAGCTCCGTCACATGGCGCGTCACATAAAACGGCTCGTTTTTTTCCGCCGCGGCAACAAGCGTCCCCGGGAAAGATTCCAGCAGCTTCAGCACGGCAATCGCCTCGTCGTTTTCAAGAGCGGCGTAATCGGGCGCGCCTTTTCTCGCGCCCGCCCGCGCCACAACGCTGGCGCACCGTGCGTGGCAATACTGCACATACGGCCCGTGCTCGCCCTCAAAGTTCAATATGCGCGCGAAAGAAAACGAAATATCCTTTATGCGGCTCTGTGCGAGCGTGGAGTAAATGACCGCGCCCACGCCGACCTCCTCCGCAATCTGTTCCTTACCCGGAAGATCGGGGGTTTTTTCATTTATAATTGCGAGTGTTTTTTCCGTCGCCGCATTGAGGACATCCTCTAAAAAGACGACCTTGCCCTCGCGCGTGGAAAGCGTGCCGTCTTCCAAAGACACCATGCCAAACGCCACGTGCTCGCATTTTTCCGCCCAGTCGTACCCCATTTTTTTGAGCACGGCAAACACCTGTTTAAAATGCAGGTTTTGCTGGTAGGCCACCACGTACAGGTTTTTGGTGAAATCGTATGTCTGTTCGCGGTATTCCGCCGCGGCCAGGTCACGCGTGGCGTAAAGCGTTGCCCCGTCCGACTTTAAAATCACGGCGGGCGGCAGGTTCTCTTCGCCCAGCCGCACGACATATGCGCCGTCGCTCTCTTCGAGTAGCTTTTTTTCTTTCAGCTCGCGCACCACCGCGTCCACTTTGTCGTTGTAAAAACTTTCGCCCGCATACGAGTCGAACCGCACGCCCAGCCGCTCATACACGCGCTTCACTTCGGTGAGCGTCAGTTCCTTAAACCAACTGAAGATGCGCAGCGCTTCTTTGTCGCCGTCCTCTATTTTTTTAAACCAGGCACGGCTTTCCTCGTTTAAACTTTCATCGGCTTCCGCTTCCTTGTGCAGCCGCACATACAATTCCAGCATGGCGGTAATGGAGTTTTTTTCGATTGCCTCGTCATCGCCCCAATGCTTATAGGCTGTAATGAGCTTGCCAAACTGCGTGCCCCAGTCGCCTAGATGGTTCACGCCCACCACTTGGTAGCCAAGATATTTGTGTATCTTATACAGCGCGCTGCCGATGGCGGTGCTGGATAAATGGCCGATATGAAACGGCTTGGCGATGTTGATGGAGGAATAATCGATCACAACGGTCTTGCCGCCGCCGATATCCGACCGGCCCCAGTATTCGCCCGCCGCTATGACCTTGTCCATCACGGTTTTGATGTAATACGCGCGGTCAAAGAAAAAATTCAAATATCCGCCCTCTGTGCGAATCTCGGCGATATAGTCCGGTTTTTTGAGCCTGCCCATAATCTCTTCCGCTATTTTGGGCGGCGCCATCCGCATCGTTTTCGCCAGCTTGAAACAGGGCAGCGCGGCATCGCCCAATTCCGGTTCGGGCGGCGTTTCCAGCATATCCAGTATGTCCTCGGGCGAAAGCCCGGCAGTTTTCGCGATTTCCTCCGCGAGGGAAGCCCTAATATCCATGTTATCTCCTTTTATGTAAGCGCTTTTAAATATATCATAAAATGCGTATACAGGCAATGGGCGGCGCGCCCTGAGGCGTGGCTATTTTGCATGTATTATCGTTTTCGCAACAGTAGGCAAGCGCTGATCAACGCGGGTTAGTGGATTTGGGAGCAATTTTTGTTCGCGACAGGGCCGGTACGTTCCATTTCTAGCAGTGCTTGCCTAATACTAATCCGTTATAAAAGCACCGCAAAAAGTGCGGGATTACCGAAATATCCCGCGGCTGCCTTCGGGTATTCCTTTCGGGTCAAGGTATCCCTGCGGGA
>DOMW01000230.1:4133-6698 GCA_003510345.1 Clostridiales bacterium
TTGGCGTTGCTTTGGGGTTCTTAGGGGCTTGCCCCTAAGCCGCCGAAGGCGGAATACTATAAATGCACCGCAGGCTCCTTGTGTTTTCAAAACCATAACACTCATACAATATAATGTGTGCTTTTGAATAGAGCTATCTATATGTTGTCTTTCGCAAAGCATTGTGGTATAATTATTATATACTCAAAATCTATATTATGGAGAAAATATGATGGCTGTAAAGGTAACGCTTGATACTAAAAAAATAATGAAGGATATTACAAAGCAAATTAAAAAAATCCTGAGATGATCTCAAAACAAAATGCAGGAAAAGTTGTGGCTGTGGAATGTCCCAAATGCAAGCACGGCAGTTTAGTATTTTCAGCACAAGGCGGTCTGATTTGTCTTGCCTGCGGTGCGCGTATTAAGGCAACGTATAATATTAAATAAATCTTTCATAATCTTTAAGCCAAAACTGTAAAAAAGTAGGCAAATAACTCTATGCTTTTAAGTTAAAAGATACTATTGACTATTAGAAAAACTTTATCAAGCGGGTTTCTCGCAATATTTCTTTGTGACCACACAGACGCACAAAAAAAGCCCAAACATCCCGGGCTTACCAACGTACTTATTCAAATGCCATACGGCCGCGCTTCGAATCGCAATCTACAAGAGGGATTCAGACGGGCGACTCAGAACAGGCATCCCTGCGGCACACGCAGCGTACCGCTTATTGCTGCTTCCGTCAGGACCTGACAAGGTTCACAGTGCTGCATTGCACAGGACCCATCCGTCAACGTCTCCCTATCTGCTCCATACCTCACAAACGCAACCCTCGGCGCGGTGTTCGACCCCGCTGTAGCGGGTTGCGGGTTACAGGGCACCGCTAACTCCCCGTCTAGTACGGCAACTATTATTCTAGCAAGTTTAGCCGCCCCCGTCAATGCTTTTCAATAGCTACCCTCTTAGGCACCGGGGGTACGAACCCTCCTTAATCAGCGGTTACTAAAACCTCCTCCGGAAAAACAATGCCGTAGTAATCATAATCAAGTATTTTGGGTGAATAGGTAAACTTCGCCGCCACCTGCGCGTTCATGCGCTCCACATACGCGTCGTCCACCGGTGTGCCGGTGCGCGGGATAACCTCGCCCGTGTTTGCGTTGAATGTAGCGAGCGGGCTTATCCAGCTCCGGTCGCCCAAAAGCACAAACGGATCGGTATCGGAAAACACGTCACGCCCCATCAGCAGGCGGGAATCATACGGCAGGGCAAACAGGTTGGACAGCGTGGGCAGGATATCGAGCGANNAAAAGCAGTAAATGTTACATATTTGGAGCACGTGTCTGTAGCCGTAGGTAAGTAGCATGCAATGCGCATGCGCCATATTGGCTCCTGTCGCCCAGAAGAACAAACGGCTCGGTATCGGAAAACACGTCGCGCCCCATCAGCAGGCGGGAATCATACGGCAGGGCAAACAGGTTGGACAGCGTGGGCAGGATATCGAGCGAGCAAACGGGATCCGCCACCTCTTGCGGTTCCATGCCGGGCGAATACAGCAGCCACACGCTCTTATTGTACTCAAAGTTCTTTTCCATTTTGTGTCCGATCAGTTCATCCAGCGACTCTTGCGCAAGACCGTAGGGCGGGTGGTCCGGGCTGATGGAAATAACTGTTTTCTCCGCCACGCCGGCTTCCTCCAACTTTTGCAAGAGCAGCTCCATCGCGCGGTCCAGCTCTATATTACAGGCGAGGTACGCTTTGCTCTCTTCGGAGAGCGGCAGGTCTTCCACGAGCGCCTGGTGCTTGCGCGACATCGCGTTGCCGCCCCAGGAATACAGCATGTGGCCACTCACTGTCATATAGTAGGTGTGGAAGGGGGCCGTGCCGATATAATCCGGCGCGCTGGCCTCTATCATCTGATAATCGGACTGCGGCCACGTGTTGTCGATCTCAAGCCCGTTCCCAACGGCGGTGTAGGTATACCCCATGTGCGGGTGAGAGATATCCCTGCTGTAATAGGTATGCGAATTATTGTGGTACGCGTTTGTTTCGTAGCCCAGCACGGAAAACTGGTTGCCCAGCGCGAAGGGAAGGGCGTTGTTGTTCTTGCCGGTGAGGTACAGGCTCCACACGCCCTGCTTGGGAATAAGCCCCAGGCAGTTCACATATTCGCCGTCCGATGTGCTGACGCCCCACTCCGGGCAGTAGAAATCGGTAAAATTAAAACCTTCCTGTTGCATCTTATACAGCGTGGGCGTGAGCACCGGGTCGATGGCATACGGCGCGAACGCCTCGGCTGTGACCGTGATCAGGTTGTACCCCTCAAACATCCCCGTATATTCATTTTGCCGCGCGGGCGCAAGGCTGCCGAAATACGCGTGCATCTCTTTTAAAAACCCATCGTCCGTTTGCGCGGCAAGCGATTCGAAATCAATGGGTAGTTCGTTGTAGTCATAGACGATGGGCGTTGGTTCCGGCGTTTTGGCCGCCTGCGTTTGCCCGGGCGTTTCGCCCTGTGTTGCCGCGGGCGTAGGCGCAGGCTCGGGCGTCGCCGTGGGTATGGGTGCTGCCTCATCCGGCAGGGGC
>DOMW01000015.1:0-18989 GCA_003510345.1 Clostridiales bacterium
GAAATCGGCGTCATTACATATTTCTCTTTCTTGCTCTTTGTTAAAAATCCATTTCCGATGATCGCATACGCAAGGAACAGTGTGTAAATAATCAATATTACCCTCATGAACGTCATATTAAAAATCATCGCCATATTCCCTGTCACTTGCATGAATGACAAGCCCACAATAATAAATATGCCTGCATACAAGCCGCTGATAACCCTCATGTTGGGTGGCAATACCTTGTGTTTTCCTCCGAGTACATATTCGCCCAATGGCGCGCCAAAAATCAATGAAAGCTGAAGCAATGCCATTCCAAACGCCAGGCATATGTTAACCCATGTTATTATGATCAACTTAATCCTCCCTCTACTTCTGTCCGGGCGAAATCAGGCCCAGATCCAACCATCTTTTCTGAACGCCTGCATATTGTTCACGTTGATTATTACTATTTTCATTTACCGACACTTCCTGCGTTATTATACATCCGTCTAACAATTAATTCAATATGTATCCTGGAATTTTTTAGAATAAATATACTGCAACCTTGGGTTGCGCTCTCACCCTTCTACATCACCGGTGGCACATACAGATTCAAAAATACAAACACGGATAAATTGCAAATATCAACCATAAAATGCGACAGGACGCACCACCGCAGGCTGTTCGTCTTGACGCGCGTAATGCTCCACACCACGCCCATCAGCAAAAGCGATGCCCACGTCATCAGGCTTCGATTCGGCCATATACCACAATACTATTGACATTCAGCATGATGAAGCGCATAATATATTTATACGATATTCGTACATTACGAAAGGTGTGATTTATTATGGGCGAATTTGAAACGAATTACGCGGTGGCAAGCATGTGGTTGGCTATTTTTATGAAAAGTTCTACCGCTGATGATGTGGAACGCTTCGGTGAATTGTCGGAGTTTACACCTGTTGAAATCAACTTGCTTTCTATGGTGGGAAGCAGAAAAGACATGCTGCTCCGCGAGTTTTTGGAGATTGTTAAAATCCCCAAAAGCACATTGACAAGCATTGTGAACCGGCTGGAGAAAAGAGACTATCTGAAACGGGTGATCAATCCGCGCGATAAACGTTCCTTTGGGCTGGAGCTGACAGAACGAGGGGAGCGGTTTTTTACTCTGTACAAAACTTATCAGGGCGAGATGGGTTCAAAAATACTGGGCGGGCTTGATAAAGAAGAACAACAGCAGTTGCTTCATTTGTTGAAAAAAATAACGGCTCATGTGATGCCGGGTGGAGGAAACTAGAATGTTCATTGAAAAATCCAATATACCAACCGATGCGCTGTCCGGCAAAGTGATACTCATTACTGGCGCGGGGGGGAGGTATCGGCTTCGAGGCCGCCCGCGCGTTGACTTACCTTGGCGCAGAAGTGGTGATTGCCGAGATAGACAAGGTGAAGGGCGAACAGGCGCAAAACGTGATCAATCGTGCGTTACACACAGAACGCGTATCGTTTGTACACACAGATATTGCGGACGACCAACAGGTACAGGCATTGTACGAGCACATCAAAGAAAAATACTCCGCGCTGGATGTGATCATCCACAACGCCACCGTCACACCGATGGGCGCGGTGGATGCCGTTTCGGTCATAGATTGGGATAGGAGCTATGCGGTCAACCTGAGAGCGCCCGTCTTGCTGACGCAGAAATTTCTTCCGTGGATGAAGGAAAAAAACAGCGGAACAATCGTATTTGTACCGTCGTCGGGCGCGGCCCCGTATATGGGCGCGTATGAAGTGTTTAAGACCGCCCAGGTGGAACTATGCAACACGCTTGCGGCGGAGTTGGAAGAAACCGATATCATCACATACGCCATCGGGCCGGGTTTGGTGAAAACGGAAACGGCGCAAACGGCTCTCGAAACGGTAGCGCCCCTCATGGGTATGACGCTTGCTGCATTCTATGAGATGAACGGAAAGCACATCATCAGCGCGGAAGAAGCGGGCGCGGGCTTCGCTGTATCAGTGGTCAATGCCGAAAAGTATAATGGACAGGAAATCGGTTCAATACAAGCGTTGATGGACGCGGGAATGTTTGAAGGGCAAGATCGTTCGGCTGCCCCCGGCGCTGATTCGCACGACATTTCATTTCTTGCGCCGCATATCCAAAATGTAGCCGACGTTTTCAACGAGCAGTATAACGGCTGGCTTACGCGGAATCTGTTTGAACGGCAATGGGTATTGCGCGATTTCAAAAAAACGGTCGGCATGGCGGCGGATAATTTCCATATGCGAATACAGAGCATGGCGGAGTTAGCACAAAACAAGCGATTTTACGGGCTTGCGGAATACAAGCCGTGGCTGGGCAAGCTCAAAGAATACTATGCGCATCAATACAAGCTGTTGCAAGGGTATGAGAAGAATCCGGAAGCCTTGAAAAAGAACTCGCAAGTAATTTTGGGCTGGATGGAAGAATTGCAGACAGTCATTGACGGTATATAGGAGAATGGGTTAAGGGGCGTGTACATATATATGGAAAAATAAATTAACATTTTCTGCCGGCAAGTTCACTATAGGCCCTCACATCATGTGAGAACCAACCTGTTATTCCTATTATTTTTTTGTAAATTTGACCGCTAGTCAATGACTGCTTTTTATGCTATACTGCCTATAAGATAATACCATGACGGCTCACAGGCGGTATTTGGATGGATAAGAAACAACTCATACTGGACACACTCAGGGAATTGTTCAAAGAGGGCAAGGCAGGCACAGCATCGGTCAGCGATATCGCAAAAAAAGCGGGTATAGCCAAAGGCCTGATATACTACTATTTCCGCTCCAAGGAAGAGATTATGGACGCCCTTGTGCTACGGGAATACGAGGATATCATTGTTGCCTGTAATAAGATAATTGAACAAAGCGGCGGCGATGCGATAGACAAGCTTGCGCTGCTGGTGAAAAGCTATCGCGGCTCGTATGTGGATCCATCACTGGACGAATATCTGCATATGCCGCAGAACGCGGCGATACATCAAAAGTCGTTAGCACAGATATTATCTTCACTGTCGAAAGTCGTTACCCGTATCGTCGAGCAGGGCATCGCGGAGGGAACGTTTACATGCAGCTACCCCGGCGGGTATGCCGAGATCATCATGTCGGTATTGACATTTTTGCTGGATCCCGGCATATTCCCGTGGAATAAGGAGGAATACCTCGTTCGGCTAAAGGCGCTGGCCGATATGTCCGAGAAATGGCTGGGCGCGCCGGAGGGAAGCTTTGGATTTTTATATGGAGGGTAACTTATGAAATTAGACAAATTGGTCAGTGAACGGTTTAAGGAGCGTCCGTCCGATTGCGTAATGGACAGCCACGCGCTGATGGTGCGTGGCGGATATATCAAGCCTGTCGCGAACGGCATATTTTCATCGTTTACGGTGCAGCGGCGCATCGCCGCGAAGATCGAGCGGATCATACGCGAAGAAATGGACGCGATTGACGGGCAAGAGGTCGTGTTCCCGGTGGTTATGCCCGCGTCATTGTGGGAGCAATCCGGGCGGTATCAGGCCATCGGCGGCGAGCTTGCGCGTTTCTCTGACCGCAACGGTACGCCAATGGTACTAGGCATGACGCACGAGGAAGCCGCCGTGCATCTTGTGCGGGAGTACGGAAACAGCTACGCCAAATATCCGTTCATGATATACCAGATTCAAACAAAATTCCGGGACGAGGCCCGTCCGCGGGCGGGGCTTATCAGAGTGCGTGAATTCACGATGAAGGACGCGTATTCGTTCCATACCTCGCAAGAGGATTTAGAGGCGTATTACGAAAAATGCTATCAGGCCTATGTCAATATTTTTGCCCGCGCCGGCATCCCCGAAGTGATATCGGTCATGTCGGATTCGGGCATGATGGGCGGCAGCACGGCGCATGAGTTTATGCTGCTTACGCCCGCCGGTGAGGACTCCATTGCCATATGTACGCATTGCGGTTACCGCGCCAATCAAGAGGCAGCCCCCAGCATAATCACCAACGCGCCGGATGAAAATGACGCGCCGGCAGAACTTACGCATACGCCGGGAATGCAGACCATAGAAGACGTTTGCAGCTTCCTGGGCAGCCCCGTCGAAAGATCCTGCAAGGCGGTCGTGTACCAAAAGAACGCCGATGACGCGTATGTTGCCGTGTTCATTCGCGGCGATCTGGACGTCAACGAAACGAAGCTGACCAATCTGCTGGGCGAGGCGGTGCATCCCGCCGTCATAACCGAAGATTCCGGGCTAAACGCGGGATACATCGGCCCATACGGGCTGGCCGGGGATTTCACCGTATTATACGATTCGTCACTTACGGGCTTGCGCAATTTCTGCTGCGGCGCAAATAAGGAAGAATACCATTACACAGGCGTCAGTATGGCGCGTGATATCGGTGATGTCATATGCAACGACCTTGCCAAGATCAGAGAGGGCGGCGTTTGCCCTGCGTGTGGGCAACCGGCCATCACGATCAAACGTGGTATTGAGGTCGGCAATATATTTCAATTGGGTACGAAATATACAAAGGCGATGAACATGCAGTTTTTGGATGGCGATGGCGTATTGCACCACCCCCTCATGGGGTGTTACGGCATCGGTGTGGGGCGGCTGGCCGCGTCGGTATGCGAAGCGCGGCATGATGAGTACGGTCCCATTTGGCCTATGGCTATCGCGCCGTGGCAAGTGCATCTGTGCTGTGTGCGCGCGGACGTGCCGGAGGTCAAACAAGCTGCTGACGCCCTGTATGAAGAGCTAAAGGATCAAAACATCGAAGTGATCTACGACAACCGTCAAGTGAGCGCCGGGGTTATATTCTCGGACGCGGATTTACTGGGCGTACCACTGCGTGTGACCGTCAGCCCGCGCAATATGAAAGAAAACGTCTGCGAGATAACCTCGCGCGATAAGGCACTGAATCGTAGAGTGCCGCTTGCCGAAGCCGGCGGCCGGATTCAGGATTTGATTCGGGAGTTACGCTAATGAGAATTGTCTCCGTTAGGGGAATACTGTTGGAAAACGCAACCCTAAGTTGCTAAAACGCAAGCGCATGTTGGTGGAGCGCAACCGTGCATCGTTGTATATTGATGGTGTAATATTTCGCAAAAAGGAGCGTTTCAGTATGGCATTTTCAGAAAACCTAAGAACGGCAAGGAAAGATAAAAATCTATCGCAGGAGCAGTTGGCGGAATTACTCGGCGTATCACGGCAGGCAATCTCAAAATGGGAGTTGGGCGAGGGCTATCCTGAAGTGGAGAAACTGGCGCAGCTTGCGCAAATACTCGGCGTTACCTTAGATTATTTACTGCTGGACAGGCAATCGGCCGAAACAGGCGGCGGCAACGCGAATAGTACCCCGCAAGCGGGCGGAAAGATAACCATTCGCTCTTCTGACGGAAGCAGGCTATCCGCGTGTAATGAATTCTCCATCGTTAAGCTTGGCAGGCTTATGGGCAAGAGAAGCCCAAAGTGTTTACTTAGCGGCAAAGAGGGCGGCAACGGCATATGGGGGGGCAACACGATATTGGGCTGGTATGCTTTATTGAAAGACGCGCAAAAGGAGCTGGGCGAGATACAGCAAGCCATTGCGCGCGGCGAGACTTTCTATCAGCTTAAATACTTTGCCAATGTTAAGGGTTTCTTTAATCCTAAGATCGTGCCGAGAAGTGGCTTGTAATACCAATTCATATACCCGAAGTTCTCGCTTGGCGGATAATCTCTTTCATCGCTCATTTTAAGGTCATAGCTGACCTGGCCACCAATGCGACTTTGCTGCCCGCTTTCGGCATAAACTGTTGTGTATGCCTCCCCGATGCCGGAGGAAGCCCCTGTAATCAATACAGTATTGTTTAAATTATTCCCCTCCTTGACCCTACCCTACTCCGCCCCGGTAACCCGAAGCAGTTCGCTCACAAACAATCCGCTCTCATTAATCCACGGGCTATGCCCGGAATGCTCGAACCACACCAACTCCTTCTCCGGCGCGTCCAGCAGATCGTAATACTCCTTGGCCAGCGAAACCGGCGCGTTTACATCATGCCGCCCTATGAAGAAGTATACCGGCACTTCCACCGCCGGGTAATCCTCCCGCAAGTCGATATCATACAACTGGGGATAAACCGTGTTGAAGGTGGCCACAACCCCGCGCAAATAATTGATCTTATCCCACACACCGTACTCGCCGGAGAATAAATCGCGGAATGTATTGTAGCCGCCGTTCTGTATTGCGGGGTTTGCGTTCATATAGTCGCTCAGGTATTGCAGATACGCCGCGCTTTTCCAAGTGACATCTTTGCCGTAGTAAGGCGGCTTGCCATTGGCTTCAAGCGTGGCTATCGTCTTGCTGTCACCCCGGTCATTTGCTATCTGCATCGCTAACTCATAATCCATCAGCTCGGTATCAAGGAACGAAACCATCTGCCCAGTGCCGATGAAAGCGTGGTACAACTCCGGCGCTCTGTCTATCATAAAGATCCCCAACGCGCTGCCCCAAGACTCCCCGACCAGATATATCTTCTCCTGCCCAAATTCCTCACAGAGAATCTTGGTGAGGGCATAACCATCGTCGATATAATCATTCGGCGTAAGCGCACCGCCTGCCGCGCCATAGGATTTACCGCTGCCAGGCTGATCCCAATTAATTACCACAAAATGTTCTTCCAGCGCGGCGAGGTCATGCCGCACCGCCGCCATCTGCGAACCTCCCGGCCCTCCCGCCAAGAATAAAAGCACAGGGTTATTACGGTTGTTCCCGCGAATGCTGATCCATTCCCTGCGCCCGTTCAGTTCCACACGCTTGAGTTCAGCTACCGCGTTGTCGCCGTCAATACCCGGTGTGGACGCGAACGCCTGCGTTAAAAACGCAAAGCCAACACATAGCGCACCTGCCGCCAGAAAGCAAATCACGCTTCGCTTCACCTTAACAAGTACCGGATGGCTCTCCGCTTTACGCGCCTTTCTGACCCAAAGCCTTATCGCGTTTACTATAAGCGCAATCAGAAAAACCACTGCGGCTACCAGCAAAACCGCGAAGATAATAGTAGATAGCATAATAATCGACCTCACCCATGCAAATTATTGACCACTGGTCAATATGCATAGGATAACACGAGTTTGACCAATAGTCAACACTGTTTTCAGGTTTTGCTGACTTATTGCAAGGATTAGCAGCAGATAGAGATAGTTCCCAGTTCCCAGCGGCATGCTGTCCACACCCGGATGGCTGCCAAAGGCGTCCATCCTGTTCAATATCCTGTGCATTATGCGGCGACAGGAATTATTTTTCAAATCCAACATCCGATATGCCATAAGCGCAGGGGCACACCGTCCGGCATAAAAAACACTTGATCACGAACTTTTTATTTTCTATCTTGAAATGGCTGGAGCAGCCCTTTTTCCCAAACGCGGAAAGGTCGTCCAGTGCCCCTACGGGGCAGGCCGCAACGCACTTGTTGCAACCGGCGCACATGTCGGATTGTATTCTTTCGTCCGGCGTCAGCGCCGCGTCTGTCAAAACGGCGCTGAGCCAAAGGAGATTGCCATAGTCTGGGTTCGTGAGCAAATAGTTTTTTCCAATAACGCCCAGCCCTGCAATCTCTGCGGCATGCTTCAGTGAAATATACCCCACCTGCTCCTTCCGCCCGTCGCCCTCCACCCATTTGCCGCCCGCCGCGCTTATAATTTTTGTTTGGTATCCGCCCGCCGCGATTCGCTTCGCAACCGCCTGTGCCATCTTGGTCATGGCGGAAAGCATTGCGTTACGGCTTTCGGTATACGCGGCGATATCGTTTAAAACCTCCGGCGAAAATGTTGCACCCAAAACGACGACAGAATGGCATTCCGGGAGTATATCGGCGGGTTTAAAACCGTCCGGCGCTGAAGCGAAATCCCCGGAGGCAGCGATGCCTACTACATCAGCTCCTGCACTCCTGCCGTATTCTTTCACAATGGCACTGGTCAGTTCGGTTGCCATACCATTCTCCGTTCCTGCTTAATAGCTCTTTTCAACCATATACATCTGGTTTTGCATATTGTTAAAATCCATCAAAGAATAATACGCCTGCGCAATGGGGTTCGATTGGCCTGCCGTCTCCGCGTTTTTAGCGTCCTCCGGCGTTTCCCACGTCACCATATCAACCCACGTATCACCATCTTTTAGCACCCGCCACGAAATAAAGCCCTTTTGCTTTGACAATATCTCGTCATGTACTTTTTGTGACGCAACTAAGTAGTCCGGCACAGACGCGCCTTCCAGAAGCTTGTAGGATATAAACCATACTGCATTTGACATACTCATTGACTCCCTTCCGTTATTCTATTCAACTCAGTATAGCAAGTATAATGTGACAACAGCATGGCACATTATTAATATTTCTTTGAAATTTTCTGTGCCTCTTCTTTTATGGCGGCACGAATGCGCTCCGGTTCGAGCACCTCCATATGCTCGCCAAATGACAGCAGGAACCCGTATAGCCAATCATCTTCCGGCCAGGATACGGTCACGATAAAGCTTCCGTCCGATTGTTTTTCCACCATGCTCTCATAAAAGTCGTCAAACACCCTATACGCCTTTTCCGGAGCAATGCGCAGCTTGATTTCAACAGTGTGTTGTCCTTCATAAGATTGATAGTCCTGGGTTTCAGGTACAGCGCGTACATCACACTCATCAAAGGTTTCATTTGTCACGGTCAAATTCTTAATCCGAGATACTTTGTATAACCGCATTTCCCTTTTGGCCAAACAGTAACCTTTTAAATACCACGCCCTGGACTTGAACCAAACCTGTATTGGCTTAATGCGGCGGGCGGCTTTCTCGCCATATTGGTTGTAGTAATCAAACACCACGATTCGCCGCTCTGAAATCGCGGTTTTGAAGTCATTGAAATAGTCGTTCTCATGGCTCCATCCGGCAAAATCCACCTTCATCCAATCTGTTGCGGGTTTGTTGAATATGGAAGATAGCTTCCGCAATACCTGGTCGGCGTCGCCGGCTTTTATACTTGCCACGCCATGCAGCGCGGATAGAATCTCGTCTTGCTCCCCTTCGCTCAACATCGATTTATTCAACACAAATTCCGGCAGCAGGCGAATGCCGCCGCCTTTCCCACGCTCGGTATAGATTGGGATACCCGCCATGCTCAACGCGTCAATGTCACGGCAGATTGTCCGCCGCGAAACACCGAACCACCCGGCCAGCTTCCCGGCGGTCACACGTTTCTTATCGAGCAAGAGGTAGACAATTTCAAACAGTCTGTTTATCTGCATGTTCAGTCACCATTCCTATCATACCATAATAATATGACCACCTCACGTCATATTAGCCTGATCTATCGATATTAATCTCACACTGCAAGAGCAGAATGCACCCTGTATCAATAAAATTTTTGAACGTGATATGGTCGGCGCACAGAAAAAGTTGTTTAGCAGTCATCGTCTGGTCGTATATTAGAAAGCGTAATGCTACAAATGTTGGAATAATAGGTAATATTAGGCAATCGCTGAAATATTCTGACTTTTAAGGCTCTAGAATCTTATATTTTAAAAACAGAAAGGAGATTTCCAATGAAATCTAAAAGAGTAATTATATGCATGGCAATGGCAATTGTGCTGGTGTTTGCGCTGGCTGCGCCTGCGCTGGCCGCGTCGCCGATTGCAGGCAGCGGAAGTGTGACCGATTTACCGGCGGGCGTAACACCGACGTTGAGCAATATCTATTCATCGGCCACCGCCGATGCCGCCAGACGACAGATTGGGCTGAGCGGCACCCAGTATATTGCAGGCGTGTTCAGCGTTTCGGTTTCCCGGGCGGTTCCGAACAGTTCTTATGGTATATATATTCCGCTGGCCGGCCTGACCAGTACACCGGTGGTGTACCGCCAGCTTAGCAACGGCGGATGGGAAGCGATTCCCACATCTTATGTGAACGGCACGGTCATTGCTTCCATAACGAATATAGCTGTGGTGCCGGGTTCTACGCGCCTTGCGGTAGTTGCAAACAGCACGGGTACGACGCCTCCGCGTGCAACGACTCCGGCGAGAACGACTACGGGCACAACGGCTACGGCTCCTAAGACGGGCGGCCCTGCCGATATGAGCGCGCTTCTGCTGGTTGTACTGGCTCTGGGCGCGGTAGGCGCTGTTTACGCGGGTCGTAAGGCGATGCGTTCAAAAAGATGAGTCAAAACGATTGACAAATTGTATGACAGATCAGCACGGCATTGTTGGATGATATCCAGTTGCCGTGCTGTTTTTACGCGTAGGGGCCAGGTAAGCGCTGATTAAATCTATGTTTATACCGGCTCAGGTTGGTGTAAATAATACAATGGAAGAAAATCAAACGCACGCCGAGACAGGAGAGGGAAAATGATGAAGCAAGCCTCTGGCGGTAAGCCAGCGAAAAAGCGCTGGAAGGCCATTAGTGGCGCATGCATTGCCATTATGGCGTTTGCCATGCTGAGGCTGACCTTGTGGTCTGGCAACGGCAATACTGCGGTGTATAACGAACTGCGGAAGGCAGCGGCTCCTGTTTCCACAACTGTGATACGGTTTTCGCCCACGCTTACGCCTACACCCACGTTTACGCCTACACCTACGCTTGCGCCCACGCCTACGCCCACGCCGGTGGACGACGGCATACGGCCCAGCGACCGAACGATCGATTTTGAAGCGCTCTTTGAAAGGAATCCAGATATTATAGGGTGGCTTTCAGTGCCAGGTACGGAGATCGACTATCCGTTGCTGAAAAGTGCGGATAACGCGGAATACCTGGAGTATGACGTGGACGGCGATGAAAACGTGGCGGGCGCAATATTTATGGATATGGGCAACGACTCTGGATTTTCTGACCGCAACACGGTGATTTACGGCCATAATATGAAGAACGGCACTATGTTTGCGGGGCTGCACCAGTTTGAGGATAAGGAGTTTTTTTACAAAAATCGTGAAATAAAGCTGTATACGCCGGCTGGTATGCGCACCTATGAGGTGATCGCGGCATATCCGGTCAGTAACCGAAACATACTGTATGGAATGGACTATGCCGACGACGATGTGTGGGAAGCTTATGTGGAAGACATCTATGGGAATAAAGACAGGAGCGCGAACCTGCTGAAAAAGCAGATTGGGGAACATGACCAGATAGTGTCGCTTTCCACCTGCGTTCGAGGCGAGAGCAAACAGCGTTACCTGGTGCAAGGGCTTTTGAGGAGAGATAGCGATTAAAACTACAACAAAAAAAATTTTGAAGCGGACGTGCGGCGTGGCTGCCATAGCCGCGGCTGCCATAACGGTTGCAGTTCTGCTTATGACGGCTGCATCCCTGCGGCGGAACCTGTTTCTATATACAAACCCGCTTGCGGAGTACGGCGTACAGTATCCGTTTGCGCAAAATGGCACGGTACCTGAGGATATAGTGATGGGCGGCCAGACGTATACGTACAATAAAGATCTGGTCAATGTGTTGTTTATTGGTTATGACGAGACGGTTCAGCGGGAGATGCCAGGCATTGGTTTTCAGGCGGATACGCTGGTACTGGCGGTAATCAACAAAAAGACAGGCGGCATCAGTGTTCTCAGCATTCCCAGAGATACGGTGACGGATTTTCCTGTATTTGATTTTAACGGCAATTACGCGACAGTGAATAGCGGGCAGGTGGCGCTGTCACACGCGTATGGCCGGGAGTATGACATAAGCAACGACCTGACGATGGCGTCGGTTTCCAACCTACTGTACCAAATACCCATTGGCCGCTATTTTGCGTTGAACATTGATGGAATCGGCCCTGTCAACGATGCGGCGGGCGGCGTGAATCTGGAATTGCTTGCGGATTTTACCGCGTTCAACCCGGAGATGAGCATGGGAACGATGTACACGCTATGGGGCGACGAGGCGGAGCTGTATGTGCGCGCGCGCCAAGCGCCCAACATGAGCGGGGAAGACCTGGACCGCATGAAGCTGCAAAAACAGTACATTGCGGAGTTTGTGCGGTCGCTGAAAACGGCGGCTGCGGAGGATTTTAGCGTGTTGGGCAATGTGCTGCAAGCCGCGCAGGGTTACTCGCAGAGCAACCTGGAAATAGTTGAATTGCTGTATTTGGCCGTTCGCCTGCGTAACGCGTCCATTGAACTGGAAAATATGGTAACCATACCCGGACACGCGGAGCCGGGGGGACAGTTTGATTCCGTTTATATTACGGATGAGGAGGCGCTGAAGCAAATGGTTTTGGATGTGTTTTTTGTGCCGGCTGCGTAAAACACGGCGCGAAGGTGGATTTCAGCCGCGCACCTGCGCCCTGCGGGCTTGCTTTGCGGGAAATCTGTGCGGCCCTCCTGCCATCTACCCATAGGGCATCCTTCTAAGTAAGCGCTGATTAAATCGTTGTTAGATTACGGAATAGTATAAGAAACCTACGGCATATTTCAAATGAAGCTGGCATAAGCATGGGCGGGCAGCACCATTCCGCGTCATTGACCGCGGGGCGGCGCCGCCCGACGCGTTAAAACTCCAATCTGAACGTTACAATCTTGCCGCTTTGCGCCTGAATAAAAAGCCGATTTTCATCAAATGCAGCGGCTTCCCTGCTTTCCTCGGCCATTGAAGAATACCGCGCCGCCTTTATAGCCCTGAAAAAAACAACCTTTGTCTCTATTGTATTTTCAGTCGGGTTGTATACGCGCAGCACATACCCCACCCCGTCGTCAGCCTTTTTAAACGCGGACAGTATGAGGTTCGGGTCTTCAATTTTTACAAACCCGCCGCACCTGGGCATCCCGCCTTCATGATTGCCCATCACCTGATACACAGCAGGTTCGTTGATAAAACGGTCGGCCTGCGCGCATACATTTGCCTGTTTCCAATCCCCCTGGTGCGGGTAGACCGCATAGGCAAAATCCATCGTCCGAAGCAACTGGCTGCCGTCCTGCTTTGGATATCTGTTCACGCACTCCCATCCCGTGACGATCATATTTCCCATAGCCCGGAAAAGTGTGAGATATGTAGTTCCGTTTTTATCGTCAAGCGCCTCATACTCGGTAACGTCATTGCTCAGCAGGGCAAACCCGTCCTTTCCGTCCGATCGGTCGACAAAATTCTGCATGGGGAGCGTCTGCATTTCTTTCCAATATTCGCCGTGCTCGTCACGCGTGGGCACAACCGGCCGCGCGTCTACCGTAAAATGCCCCGACGCACAGGCGACCTGCGCCTCTATATTTGTGGGGAACGCAACGCGCAGCCTGTGATTTCTTATATTGTTTATCACCCGCGTCTCTATTTCAACATGTTTCGCGCGCTTTTTCAGCGTGATTTTTGTTATGACCCTTATGGTCTTTTCAAACGCCGCGCGCTCGCTCTTCCCAATGCCATAGAGCGGTTCTTCGCCGTATGCGGGCAGCCTCATAGCATGCTCGATGCCAACCGTTCCCACAAGCATGCCGTTTTCCTCAATCCAGATCCTTGGCGCGGACGAAAGCGTATTGAATGTTCTATTGGAATAAGGGGGATAGTAGGCCCAATAGTTTCCCACGTCGCCCGTATCCTCAAAATAATGCAGGTTATGATACTGCCTGCCGCCCGCTTTTTCCGTAAGGTCAAATGAGCCGTTCGCATTGATTTGCACGATCAAATGCTCATTTTCCAGCACAGTGTCGCCCGTTATGATATCCTCGCCGCGCGTTTTGCGCATAGGGTACCAATAGTGGTGTTTAGGCTTATAGGCCTCCTGCTTACTTACCTGAAAAACGCGGTACCCCATCGCCGGGATGACCCCGGTATCAAAAAATAGTTCGTGCCTGTCCGCGTAAAACGGCCACGGCCGCCCGTCAAGATCATGTACCGGGCTTGAAATCTCGCTCCGCCCCAGTTCCTGCGTTTCCACCGGTTCTCCCGCCTCATCGGCCAGCCCGATACTCCACGCGCATTCCCCTTTGGGGGTATCGACCACCGCGCGCACAACAGCCTGGTTGTCGCGCGGCAGCGGGTTGACCACACATAAGAAACCGCCGCCTTCCCCATTGCCGGAAAAATCGATATTGCGCAAGATCGATTCCACCGCCATATCCGCCGCCACCTGCCCGAGCTCAACCGCCTGCGCAAGCCGGTACTCCACATCCTGCGCGGTTTTGTCCTGCGTAACGCCGTTTATCGCGTCGTGTGACTGTGAATCCAGCATATACTTCCACGCGGTATCTATAAAACCTTTGGGATATTCGAATAACCCCGCCATTTCCACAGCGGCGCAAAGCGGCTCCGCGCGGCGGATCACCGCAAGCTGCGCCTTTTTGTTGGCCTGCTTTAAATAGATCCTGCTGGCAAGGGCGTTGCCGCTGCAATCACATGGCGGCCCGTCCCGCAGTTCGCCCAAAACAACGGGAAGCTTGCTTCTATCGATTTTATTGTGCAATTCATTTGTATAGTCTTCCAAACGGGCGTTTACAAATTCTTTATCCGGGAAAAGCGCTTTCGCCCTTTTCAATATTTCCGTCAGGTCTGGTTGCGGCGTAGAAAAATCGCAGCCGGATAACAATAACTGGCAATCGCTCACCAGCGTATTTTCATTCGCTTTGAACGTATCTAAAAGCCCGGTTTCAAGGCGCGCCCAGTCGTGGCCGGGTTTGGGGATGGAGAGGAAATAATCCTGGTCGGCATAAGCCGCGTTTGCGCGGTGTATCGCAAAGCCCGCTTTTTCCGGCGAATAAGAAAACTCATCGCTCAAGAAATTCAGCCCGTACCGCGTGTTGATGTACGCGTGGAAGAAAAAATTCGCGCGGGCAAAATCACCCAGGCGGCTGGTCAAAACCTCCGTTCCGTCCGGCCCCTTCCACAAAAATTCAGCATGGGGCGCCCGTTCCTCCGACACTTTTTTGGCGCAAATAATGGTGTCGAACCCATAATCCGCGTATATCTGCGGAAACTGCGCCGTTTGCCCCCACCCGAACGAGTTGTAGCCCACCTTCAGGTGCGTACCATACTGTTTGCAGATTTGTATGCCTTTATTGAGGTTGCGTATCAGGCATTCGCCCTCTATGGGATAAAGGTCGGGCAGCGTGTACCACGGGCCTATGCCGATCCGCCCCGCCGCGATGTGCCCGGCCAGCCGCTCCCGCTCCTCCGGGTAAATTTCCAGAAAATCCTCTATGGGCGCGACCTGCCCGTCGAGCAGAAAATAGTGATACTCCTGATCCGTATCAAGTATTTCCAGCAGTTGCTTCATGAAGTCGGCAAGCAGCTTCCGCGTTTGCCAGATAGGGTACCGCCATTCCCTGTCCCAATGCGTATGCGGGATGATGTAATATTTCTCCATGTTATCCCCTCTCTTTTATCAGCCGCTTAATCCCGAAAAACGTATCGCAATAGCTGTTGCAAAATGCTTTTGTTCCGCTTTGCAAAATATTCCCCCCCGCTATGCCCACGGTAAAGTAGCCCGCCAGCCTGACCGAGCAAACACCGGCGCCGCTGTCCTCTATGCCAATAACCGCGCCGCTTTCCGCTGTGCCCAGCCCAACGGCCGCGCTTTCCGCGTACAGCCACGGGTGCGGCTTCGCTTCCAGTTCCCCCAGCGTACCGGCCTGCCCCTGCCCCAGCCGCGAACCCGCGGTTATAATAGAATCATAAAATTCTGCGGGGTCGCCCAACCCAAGCTCCCGGAACGCGGAGAGTATTTCTGGGTACGCTTTTTCATATAACCCCGATGTGACAAGGCCGATCTTTATGCCGCGGCCTTTCATCCATAACAAAAAGTCTTTCACGCCGTCCGCGGGGGTAAACGCCCCTTTTTTTCCGTGTTTCAATATAGCGTCCATTTCGCGGCGGGTATGTTCAAAATAGTAAGCGCGCGCGTCCTCAAGCGTTTTTCCGGGGCAGTATTTGGAAACGCAGTACTGTAAATGTTCGGATACGCTGTGCCCCGATACGAAAGGAATATCCTCCGCCTCAAACGCGAAATTCTTTTCACGCAGCAGCGATTGTACGGATTGCCGTATGATATCGATCCAAAATTCTTCACTTTTTACCGTCGTGCCGTCCAGGTCCATCAGCACGGCTTTCACTGGGCAGTCCGCTTGGACGGGTTTAACGGGATAGTACGCGGGATACCCGAGCGACGACTTTACATGCGCCAGCGTATGGTTTTCAAACACGACCAGCTCGACTTTCCCGTCCCCCGTGGCGTAGACCGCGTCCACCCCTTCTTTTTGCCCGGTAAAAAGATGGTCCGACGTACATGGTATTTTTACCAGCCCGTCCGCTTCCGTATATTCCCCCATCGCCGGGATGCTCCATTTGCCCATAGGTTATCCTTTCACCGCGCCGCTCGTCATGCCTTTTACAAGGTATTTCTGGCACAGTCCGTAGATCACAAGGATAGGAACGCAGGATATCACGCCCGTCGCGGCAAGCTGCCCCCACTTGATGCCGGATTTTGTTACGGCAGCCGAAACGCCCACCATCAGCGGGCGGAATTCATCCGTACTGGTAAACGTCGTCGCCAAAATCAGCTCCTGCCAGATGGCGATCGCCACGCTAATCGCCACCGCGATGAGGCCGGGCTTCGCCAGCGGCAGTACGATCTTGAAAAATGCCTGGAACGTCGTGCAGCCGTCCAGCGTCGCCGCTTCATCGAGCGCGCGCGGTATACTGTTAAAATAACCGATCAGAAGCCAAATAGCGATAGGGACCTGCAACGCGCAATAAGTAAGTATGATCGCCACGCGGTTATTCAGCAGGCTCATAAAGCTGAACGCGATATAAAGCGGCACGATCAGCGTCGTAACCGGCATATATTGCGTGAGCAGCACCGTGAACAAAAACCCCTTCTTGCCGCGGTGCCTGTACCTGCTGATACTGTAGGCCGCAAGGCTCGCGACAAACAGCACGATCACCACCGTCGCCCCCACATAGATCAATGAATTAAAAAAATATGTGGGTATTTCCGTCTGCGAGAACGCGTATTCGTAATTTTCAAGCGTCGGGTTTTCGGGTATGAATTGCAGCGGCATCGCGTACACATCCTCTTCCGTCTTAAACGATGTGACGATCAGCCAATAGAGCGGCACCAATATCACCAGCGTTATGACGACGCACAAAGCAATGCTGAGTATCTTTTTTGGCGTCGGCTTCTTTGAAAGCTCCATCTGTTTCATAGCACGCCCTCCTGCTTCAGGTTGTTAAACATCTTCCGCATATATGGTATGCTGATCGCGGCCACAATGGCAAATGAAATGACCGCGCAGGCGGCCGAAGCGCCAAAGTCATTGAATTCAAACGCTTGCCGGTAGATATAGATGGGCAGCGTCGTGGTCGCGTCCATCGGCCCGCCCTTTGTCATCACCCATATGAGGTCGAAATAATTGAGCGTCCAGATCGTGGTAAGCACGCCCGTAGACGCGATGACGGGAGATAAATGCGGCAGCGTCACATTCCTGAACACCTGAAAAGAGCTTGCCCCGTCCAGCCGCGCCGCCTCCATCTGGTCTTCCGGCTTGCTTTGCAGGCCCGCCGTGATCATCAAAAACCAGAACGGGACGGCCTTCCACGTATTCACCAATATCAGCGTAAAAAGCGCCATGTTTGGGTCGGAAAGGAACAGCGTGTTGCTGTCCGTTATCCCAAAATACATCAACACATAGTTTATCAGCCCCACATCGGATTGCAGCATCCATTTCCACATCAGCGCGGTCACCACGCCGGGAATGATCCACGGGATCAGCATGATCACGCGCATATATTTTTTGCCGCGCGTAAGCCCGTCCACAAACATGGCAAGGCCAATGCCGATCACCATTTGCAGCAACACGCCGCATACGGTCCACAGCACAGTGTTGAGCAATATTTTCGGGAATTTGTCGTTTGTTAAGATGCCCGCGTAGTTTTCAATGCCGGTAAAAGGATGCGCGGGGTCTTTCAGCGTCCACTCAAAAAAACTGAGGACGAGATTGTACACGATGGGGAACCCCAGCATGACCGCCATCAGTATTGCCGCCGGCAACAGATACCGCATCGCGGGGTTTTGCCTTTTTTTCGCGAGTTCAACCTGCCCGTATTTCATGACTTTTCCTCCCCCTGTAAAAAACTTGAAAGGCAGGGAAGGCGCCTGATTGCCTCCCTGCCCGGTGATCTTTCTTTTCTTCTTTTTACCCGCCGACGATTTCGGTTATCGTGGTTTCAAGGCCCGCCACCACGTCGTCGATCGCCGCGCCGCCCACCAGCATTTCAGATACGGCATCATAGACAGCCATGTCGATCTCCGCGTAGTAGAGTGTTTTGGGCTGCGCCTGCCGCGCATATTGAATCTGGTCGAAATACACGTCAAATTTGGGGTCGCTTGCCATTTCGGAATTCGCGATGCCCGCGTCGCTCGCCGGAATATCCGAGATAAGCTTGGCGCAGTATTCCGGGCTGCAAAGAAGCTGCGCAAATTTCACAGCCTGCTCGGGATACGCGCAGTTGCTGCTCACGCTAATGCCAAACCCGCCGCCGAACGCGCCGTTTGTCGCGCCGTCAATCGAGGGCACAAGCGCCTGCGCATACCAGTCTTTGTCATAAATATCGGTGTCAACAAGCGTGTTCCCAATGATAATGCCCATCTGGCCTTCCGCGAAAAGTTTCGCGACATCGTGGTGCGTCAGCACCGTGTAGTCCGGCTCAAATGTATCTTTCATCGAAAGCAGCGTATCCAAATAGCCCTTAAATTCATCCGTATTCACATTGGGCGTAATGGAGCCGTCCTCCGCCACGTTGATGATGGAACCTGTGCTGGCGCAATAAAGCGACTGCGTGGGGAACTCCTGCAAGCCGAGGTCCATGCCAAACCCATATTTCCCTGTGTTTTCGGTAATCTGGTTTGCCATACTTACGAGTTCTTCCCATGTTTTGGGGGCAACCTCAGGGTCAAGGCCCGCTTCTTCAAAAATCTCTTTGTTGTACCACAGTATGCGGCAGTCTGTCGTGAAGGGGATCGCCATATTGGCGCCCTGCCACATATACATCCCCGTTATGCCCGGGAA
>DOMW01000015.1:19060-23267 GCA_003510345.1 Clostridiales bacterium
CCCGCCGCAAACATCGTCTTATACTTCTGCTCCCAGTCCCCCCACGGGTCGCTCTGAAGTTCCACTGTGAACCCGGGGTTTTCCGATTCGAACTGCGCTTTGGCGGCTTCATAGCTTGCCTTGTATGGTTCTGTGTCCATCCAGTCGGAAAAACCGTAGAACACGATCGTTCCGCCTTCGGCGGGCGCTTCTTCCGCAGGGACGGGCTCTTCCGAGGCGGGTGCCTCCGTGGCCGGTTCTTCCGCCGGGGCTTCCGAAGCAGGGGCCTCTGAAGCAGGCTCCGCGGGCGCTTCCTGCGCCGGTGTGCAAGCGAACGCCACAACGCAAAGTATTGCCACAAGCGCGATCATAATGATTTTTTTCATGTTTTTTATACCTCCGATTGTTTTCCTCCTCCGAGGATTCTTGCTTTTATCGTAACACGGCGCGATTTTTATAGTAAGAATGCCCGCATGTTATTTCTTGCGGATTCTTATTCACATAAATACGCATTTATTTTTATATTTATCCAACATTTTACCCGTATATGTCATTTCTTGCGATCGTATGCGCAACCGTTTTTTCGTGTTGTCGGCATTGCGCTTTTCTTGCGTTTTCTATACCTATTGGGGCCATAGAATATACAAATCGCCGCGGGAATGCTATTATGGGTAGAATGATACGGGTATAAGTGTGTTCAGCGGGGGAAACATCTCATGCCTTCCAGACATCGTTTTACAAAGAGTATTATACTTCGGTTCGTTACGATTTTGCTTATTATTATGATCGTACCTTTTGTCATACTCTTGCTGATCACCATAAGTGAAACGCAAAAGGCCGAGCGCGACCGGGCGACCGAGTTTTTAACCAGCAACCTTAAAATCATCTCTTCGACGACCGATAACCTTTTGAGCTCTATCGAAACGGGGCAGACCGAGCTGCTGCTCAATACTTCATTCACAAAAGCGGTCACCAACTTGCAGCCTTATAGCGAGCGGGTCGAATACCCCGATTTCAAGGCCGTGCAGGCAATAAAGAGAAGCATAAGGGGCGCGGCCATAAAAAATGACGCGATCGAGACGGTGTATCTTTATTGTGTAGAGGCCGACCGTTTGTTCATCTCGAGCATAAACTGGGACCCTGCTTATAACCAGATATCGCTGGAGGGTTCAGGTTGGGTTCAATCTTATGAAAACAATACGCAAAACTATCCGTGGAGCATTACATCGGCGTTGGAATCGGGCAAAGCCATCCTTTCCTGTTACCGCATCATAGAACAATACCAGCAGCCGCTAACCGGCCTGCTCTCTATCAATGTCGCGCCGGACGTGGTATTAGGCACGATCAACAAGGCGGAACTCGGCGCAGGCAGTATGGCTTTTGTGACGGACGCGTATGGTAACCTGCTGCATGACAGTGCGGCGGACGCCGGGGTCGTAGCCTGCGTCGCCGGGAATCTGCCGCCCGCCAGTACATCCGGCACATTCGATGTCTCCTACAACGGCGAATCCATCTTCGCGGCCTATCTTTATTCCGAATACAGCGGCTTTACCTATGTCGCGTTCTCGCCGCTTTCGCAAATCCAGAGCGCGACCGCCCGCGTCAGCAACCTCACCGTCTGGTATGTTGTGGAGTCGATCCTTGTCCTCATCATCTGTATATTACTCGTCTATTATTTCTTTTTCCGGCCCATCCGCTCGCTCGCAAACGGTATGCAGCGTTTTGAGAAAGGCGATTTCAGCGTAAAGATGCCGGCGGAACGTTCGGATGAAATCGGCCTCATCAACCGGCAGTTCAACGAGATGACCACAAATATCGATACGCTGATCAAAGAGAACTATGTCAACGAGCTTGCCAAACGCGATATCCAGTTGAAATCCACGCAGAACCAGATAAACGAGCATTTCCTGTACAACACGCTCGACTCCATCCATTGGCTGGCCAAACAATACAACGCAAAGGGCATTGGCGCTATGATCAACGCACTCGCCAATTTTTACCGCGCCAGCCTCTCGAACGGCCGCGATTACATCACGATCGGCGAAGTAGCCGATATGATAGGTGATTACCTCTATTTGCAGCGTATCCGCTTCGGTGACGCGCTCCGCTATACCGTAGACTTCGATCATGACCTCAGCGGCATTTCGATACCCAAGCACTTGTTCCTCCCCTTGGTGGAAAACGCCATCGGCCACGGCATCAACGGTAAGGCCGACGGCAAGGTCTCCGTATCGCTTAAACGGATGGGCGGCAGTATGCGCTTTTCCGTTTCCGATAACGGGCAAGGCATTCCCGCGCACAGGCTGAAAGAAATCTACGCACACCTCGCCGCGCAGGATATCAACACCGAGGACAGTTTTGCGCTGCGCAACATCAACACACAGTTGGAATTGTACTTTGGCAATTCGGAGGGGATACAGATCCGTACCGGCCCGGAAGCGGGCACTACGATGTGGTTCGATATTCCTATTGAGGAAGGGGGCGCGCACAATGATTAAAATGATCATCGCCGACGACGAGCGGTTGATACGCGAAAGCCTGCACCAGCTTATGGACTGGAAAAGCGTGGGTGTGGAAGTCGTGGGTGTTGCGGCCGATGGCGAAGCCGCGCTCGAACTTGTGCGCACGCTCTCGCCCCAGATATTGCTTTCCGATATCTCCATGCCACGGCTGGACGGCATCGGCCTGCTCACAAAAATAAAAGAAGAGAAGCTCAATTGCCGCGTTATTTTCCTGAGCGCCTACAGCAATTTTTCTTACGCGCAAAGCGCCGTTAAATATGGCGCTTTCGATTACATTTTAAAGCCCATCGACGAAGACCTCCTTATGGAGACTGTGGTGCGCTGCGTGCAAGCGGTAAAGGAAGAGGCACAGGCGGCTCTTCCCGGCGAAAATGATACGGACAGGTTCATCGCGAACACCGCGCTGTGCGGCTTGCTCCTTTCGCCCAACCCGCCCGCGCCGCATGATGTGGATATTCTTTCCTCGTGCGGGATCGACCTTGCCGGCAACGACCTTTGCATAGGCGCGCTGCTGCACAGTGATGAAAAACAGCCTTCCCACGATATACCGCCGCTTCCCGGTAACCTCGAGCAAATCATCATACAGAATACCGCCGTCTTTTCAGACGACGAGAAACTGGTTCTGTGGACAGGGCATTCCCTCAGTCGCGAAAAGCTTTTGCGCGATTTCTCAAGCTGCCTAAGCAACTTCTACCGCGCACTGCATGGCGTCTTTATCAGCAACCCGCATCCTGTTTCCGAGATCAAACAGTTTTACGCGGAGTGCTCTTTTGCCATGCTTTATCCGCGGTTGGGCTTTGAAACCTCCACACACAGGTTTTGTGACGGGGCGATCATACTAAACGAAAATTACCCGCATGTGTACGCCGCCGAGGTATTAAAAGCCATACAAAAAAAGGACGCCACCGCGGTGAAAGCCCTCGCGGACCGGATGTTCTGGCGGTTTGCCCAAAACGGCCAGATATACGATACCGACTTGATAAAACTGAAATGTATCACGCTTTTGGACAGTCTCCGCGAGGATCTGTATTTTACGGACGGCCCCACAAAAGACCCCGACAGCGACATGCTGATCACCGCGAAAAAGCTGATCAATATCCAGCACGCCGTCAGCAATATCTATGACGAAACGCTCGCCGCGCTGCTGCGTTTCTGCGCTTATTTTGAATCGATCGAGAATTTCGGCGGCTCGCTCCTTGTGGCGCAGGCTGTCGATTACATTAAGGAAAACTACGCGTCCGCCTCCCTTGCGGATATCGCGGAAAAACTCTACGTCTCCCCCACCTATTTAAGCCGCATTTTTGCCGCTGAAATGAAAGACACCTTTTCACGTTATGTACAAAAATACCGCGTAAAGATTTCCAAGAAATTGCTTTTAGACCCGCAATACAAAATATATAATATCGCCAAAATGGTCGGTTATTCCGATGTGGCCCACTTCAGCAAAGCGTTTAAGCAAGTAGAGGGGATCAGCCCGATGAAGTTCAAAAACATCTCCAATCAAGGTGGGCGGATCACCGGGCAGGAGAAGTGACAGCAAGCCTTCGGTAACACTAATCACATTTCAAAAGCACAGCAAAAAAATACGGGATTATCGAAATATCCCGCTGTTATCTTTCGGGGATTCCTTTGGGGTCAAGGTATCCCTGCGGGATGATTTAGTGCCTCCGGCGGTTTAGAACCTACGGTTCTAAAAACTCCCTCAA
>DOMW01000137.1 GCA_003510345.1 Clostridiales bacterium
CCCTTGCCGCACCAGCCGTAGCCCGCCACCACGACCCGTTTGCCCGCAATGATCAGGTTTGTGGTGCGCATGATGCCATCCCACACGGACTGCCCCGTGCCGTACCGGTTGTCGAACAGATATTTGCACTGCGCGTCGTTCACGGGAATAACGGGTATTTTCAGTTCCCCCGCGCGTTCCATCGCTTTTAAGCGCAGCACCCCCGTGGTCGTCTCCTCGCTCGCGCCCCACACCTGCGCCGTAAGCGCGGGAAATTGCCTGTGAAGCGTGGCCACGACGTCGCCGCCATCGTCCATTATGATATTGGGGTTTGTTTGCAGCACGCTTTTGATATGGTCGTTATATTGCTCCTCTGTTTCCCCGTGGATGGCGAAAACGTTCGCGCCGCTTTTGGCCATGGCCGCCACCACGTCGTCCTGTGTGGAAAGAGGGTTAGACGCGCATACGGCCACGCTTGCGCCGCACGCGAGCAGCGTTTGCACGAGGTACGCGGTCTTTGCCTCAAGATGAATGCACACGGCAAGGCGCACGCCGGAAAACGGCTTACCCGCCGAAAACTCCTCCCGAAACCCCGTCAGCACCGGCATATACCGGCTCACCCAATCGATTTTCTGTTGCCCGGAAGGGGCAAGCGCGATGTCTTTGATATCACTCATTTTATTACCTCCACACAGTATTTTATGATTTTCCCCCGCCACGAGCCAATTCGCGCAGGTACGCCCCAAATTCTTCCTTTAGATCATCCCGTTCAAGCGCAAATTCGCAGGTCGCTTTTAAGAACCCCAGTTTGTCGCCCACATCATAGCGCTTGCCTGTAAACGCGCACGCATACATGGGCTGGTGCTGCAAAAGCATTTGCAGCCCGTCCGTCAGTTGTATTTCCCCGCCCTTCCCTTTGGGCGTTTTCTCCAGCATCCCGAATATCTCCGGCGTAATAATATACCGCCCCATGATCGCCAGGTCGGACGGCGCTTCATCCGGGTTTGGCTTTTCCACAAGCGCGCGCACCTTGTGAAGCCCGCCTTCCGCGGCCGCCGCGTCCACCACGCCATATTTATCCACATCCCGCCGCGGCACGCGCTGCACGCCCAGCACGGTCGCCCCGCATCTCTCGTGCGCATCCATCAGTTGTTTCAGCGCGGGCACCTCGCTTTTTACGATGTCGTCACCCAGCATGACCGCAAACGGCTCGCCCCCCACGATTTCCTTTGCCGCGAGTATGGCGTGCCCCAGGCCAAGCGGTTCCTTCTGCCGGGTGTAGATTACATTGACCAGGTTCGATATTTCATCCACCAGTTTGAGCAGGTCTTTTTTCCCCTTTTGTCTGAGTTCCAGCTCAAGCTCAACCGATTTATCAAAATGATCTTCAATAGCCCGCTTACCGCGGCCCGTTATAATAACCACGCTTTCGATTCCGCTCGCAACCGCCTCCTCCACGATATACTGTATTGTCGGCTTATCCACGATGGGCAGCATTTCCTTTGGCTGGGCTTTTGTGGCGGGCAGGAAGCGGGTCCCGAGGCCCGCCGCCGGTATCACTGCTTTTCTTATTTTCACTGTAAATTCTCCTTCGTATCGATACCCCTCGGCACATAATAATCATCGAGCATCTTTTGCATAGTTTCTTTCACAAAGCCCGAATACAGCAGCACTTGCTTCGGGTCGGAAAGCCCTTCCGCGCCCGGCACATCCTTCAAATAGACCGGTCTCCCTATGATCAGCTTTACCCGTTTTTTCGCGGGGAACACAAACACCATAGGAAAAACGGGTACGTTGTTGCGCACCGCCAGATGAAACGCGCCGTTTTTAAACGGGCGCAGCTCCCGGCTATAAGGCGCGATCTCCCCTTCGGGAAACAGGTGTATCTTGCGGCGGGTATTTTGCAGCGTGTCGCTGACCTGCCGTGTAAACCGCTCAAAGTTTTTGACGTCGTCCGGCAGCGGGATACCGCGCATCACCCGCACAAGCCCACCCACCAAAAACGCTTCAAAATTGTGCTTCAGCGCAACAAAATACGGCGTATTCGGGTAAAACGCGTATGTGAGCATAAAGGCGTCCACATTGTGCACATGGTTTGCCACCGTAATGGCGGCCCGCTTTTTTATGAGCTTCACGTTCTGTTTTCCTATCACCTGAAACCGCCAGCGTATTTTATAGTAAAGATAAAAAAACGGCATACCCAAAAACATGGCAAAATAATACAAAAACCTAAGGCCCCAGTTTTTTGTAACGTAACGGTAGTTCTCATCAAGATGGAGCTTGATGGGCGCCCACATCCGCTCCGCCGGGCCCCGCCGCTCTCTTTTTTCTCTCAACACGCCCAGGCCGGGGGTGCCCTCCCCGCCTGCTTTTCGCTCTTCTTTCCGCATGGAAAAGCAATTACTCCCCTATTATTTTTATCATGATTTTTTTATTGCGCTTGCCGTCAAATTCCCCATAGAATATCTGTTCCCACGGGCCGAAATCAAGCCGCCCATCCGTCACCGCCACTACGACTTCCCTGCCCATGACCGTGCGCTTCATATGCGCGTCCGCGTTATCTTCAAACCCGTTGTGCGCATACTGGTCGTATGGCCGCTCGGGCGCCAGCTTTTCCAGCCACCGCTCAAAATCCCCGTGCAGCCCGCTTTCATCATCGTTTATGAAAACGCTTGCCGTAATGTGCATGGCGTTCACCAGGCACAGCCCTTCCTTAATGCCGCTATTTTGCAGGGCACGCTCTACGCGGGGGGTAATATTGATCATCTGCCTGCGTTTTTCCACATTCAATTCCAATACTTCGCGGTAACTTTTCATGGTAGTCGCTCCTTTGCCGTGTGTGGTTTATTGGCCAACGAAGCGCGGGGTACGCGCTCTTTAGCACAGGGCTCCGGGCTTGCCCTGCGGTATAATACCATTTATTATAGCATACGCAAAAAGAAAACGGAATAAAGAGTTAGAGCAAATCAACTGAACATAAAGCCTTCTCTTTGCCCAACGCTAAGTTAATTTGCTCTAAATAACCGCTAATCCATTCAACGCCCCGCATTTTAGCATTCCTTTGCGGATTCTGGTATTCTTCTCGGGTCAAGGAGCCTGCGGCGCATTATAATGCCTCCGGCGGTTCAGAACCTACGGTTCTAAAA
>DOMW01000181.1:0-159 GCA_003510345.1 Clostridiales bacterium
GTTTGAGCAGGCGGCCGCGCACGCCCCGCACCCGGCGCACTTCGTTTTGTCATACTGCACGCCCACACCCGGGTCCTGCGATTCCGGGTTGGCGCACCACGCGCACGCGAGCGGGCAGCCTTTCAGAAACACGGTGGTGCGGATGCCCGGCCCGTCGTG
>DOMW01000181.1:235-3985 GCA_003510345.1 Clostridiales bacterium
CTGTACCCCGCCACGCGCACGATTAGGTCGCGGTGTTTTTCCGGGTGCTGCTGCGCGTCCTTGAGCGTTTCCCTGGAAACGACATTGTACTGCACATGGAACCCTTTTAATACGTCGAAGTACGTGCGCAGCATCAAAATCAGCTTTTCGATATCGCGTTCCNNCGGCGAGCGCCTGCGGGTTCAGCTTCTGGTTTAACAGCACGCCGCCCAAAAGGTCGGCTGTGGGCAGCTTGCCGAGGGAGTTGAACACGGCTGTCGGCCCGTTTACATCCGCGCTGTGCGTGGGCGAACAACCCTCCGCAAGAGGTTCCCAGGCCCGCCTGCCGTCCGGCGTGGCGCACAGCGTTTTTCCCTGCGGCACATTGGCGGAAATGGAGGAAGTTCCCGCGTAATAGCCGCCGCCGATGGGCCCGCGCCCGTAGCGCGTATTGTGGTAGTTGGCGATCTCGTCTATATAAACCTGATACGCTTTTGCCGTCAGTTTGTCCACGCCGTCGTCGTCGTTGCCGTATTTGGGGGAATCGTACAGCAGCATACTTTGTATGCGCGCGCCGTCCTCCCCGGCAAAGTCGTTCATCAGCGCGGCCCAAAGCTGCGCGGGCGAAAGCTTCTTCTCGTCGAACACCAGTTTTTTGATTGCCATCAGTGAATCACCTAGGTTGGCAATGCCTACTTGCAGCGGGCCGATGTTGTCGTATACCGCGCCGCCCTCCTTCAGCGTTTTACCGCGGGCGATGCAGTCGTCCACCAGCGCGGAGCACAGCAAGTCGGGCACTTCCTCTTCCAGCGCGAGGTCGGCACAATTATCCAGTATCACGCTGTAGCGGGTGAAATACCGGCACACTTTTTCCCACGCGGCCCATACCTCGTTAAAGCTTTTCATAGCCGGGAAATACGCGTCCGTATCGTAAACCTTTTCGCCGGAGGTCACGTCCACGCCCCTGTTTAACGCGATCATCAGTATACGCGGGAAATTCAAAAAGTTCATGCCGGACGTGCGGTATCCGTATTTGCCGGGAATGGAGACCTCTATGCACCCGATGGAGCAATAATTCATCGCGTCCTCTCTTGACACGCCCCATTTTATAAACGAATCGACGGTGACTTCGTCGTTATTGAACGAGGGCATACCAAACCCCAGCTTGATAAGCTGCACACATTCTTTCATAAACGCATCCGATATGTTTTTGTGGTAGCGCACGGAAAGGTTGGGCTGCGTCAGTTTGAGCTGCCCCACGCTCTTTAGTACAAGGAAGGAAAGCTCGTTCACCGCGTCGCTACCGTCCGCTTTTTGCCCGCCGATGCAGGCGTTTTGGTAGAGCGGGCTGCCCGCCGAAAATTTGGTATGCGAGTCGCTCCTTATCTTATTTACGGAAAACGTCTTGAGCCAGAAATTTTCCAAAAGCGCAAGCGCCCGTTCCCGTGTCAGCTTGCCGCTTTCTATATCCGCCTTGTAGTACGGGTATAAAAACTGGTCTATCCTGCCATACGAAAGCGAATGCCCGCTCGATTCTATTTGCAGCACCACATGCAAAAACCACACGGATTGCAGCGCCTCGTGGAAACTGCGCGCCGGGTTTTGGGGCACATTCGCGCAAATGGCCGCAATCTCCAAAAGCTCCGCCTTGCGTTGTTCGTCCGTTTCCTTTTGGGCCATTTCCGCCGCCAGCTCTGCAAACCGCCGCGCGTAGGCCAGGCACGCGTCTATGGCAATGAGCGTCGCTTCGTAATAATACTGCTTCTTCATCTGAGAAAAGTCGCTCATGTCCACCTGCTTTTTCAGTTCCTCCGCCCGGTCGCGGAAATATTGCAGGCCCTTTCTGAGCAGTTTCTCGTAATTGACCGCAAGGTGCGCGTCACCCGCGGTAATGTTGCCTTCCACCTTGATGATGCCGATATCGTAATACTTACGCGCCATCTCCGGCATCAGGGCAAGCCCTTTGTCTTTCAAAGTCATGCCTTCCCAAAACGGGGCGATCTCACGGATCTTGCGCTTGTTTTCCTCTGTGATTGTAAAGCGGTCGCCGTCGCGTTTTTCCCACGCGTCCAGTTCCTCGACCACCCAATCGATCGCGTATTCCGGGAAGATGGGCGCGGCGCGGTTTTTGCTCGCCTGGTTGCCCACGATCAACCCGCCGTCCTCGATATAGATAGACATATTGCGCAATATGGCGTCAAGCGCGATGGCCCGCTTCAGCATGGGCCGCTTATCCTTGTTTTCCCGGTAAGCCTGCGTGGTAAGCATGGCGCGCTCCACACACACCTCCGGCTGTATATTCATCATTTCTTCGCGCATCGCGGTGATGCGCGCGCCCGGTTGTCCAAAATAATTCATTTCTATGCTCCTGTCTTCCTTTTCAATTCAAAAAGCTGCTTCCTTGTGCCGCGCATAGCGGCACAGGGCGCTACACCAGCAGTTCACCCGCGCCGATGATCCCTACGTCCTCTTTCAATTCAGCATATTTTATCGTCACGTCTTGCCCCTCGTAATGGTTGTAGCGGTCAAACGTATCACGGATGCGCCGCATCAGGGGGTCGCCAAAATGCAGTATCATGCCGCCGCCCAAAACGTAGCAGTTCATATTAACGCTGACAAAGAAATTATAAATGTAAATGCCGAGGTAATAGCCCATCTGGTCCACCAGTTCGGCAGCGAGCGCGTCGCCGTTTTGAAACGCTTCGTTGATATGCGCCGCGTTCAGTTTAGTAAGGTCGCCGCCCGCCAGCTCATATAGCGCGGACTGCCGCCCACCCTCGATCGCTTCTATCGCGTGCTTTACGATCATGCTGCCTGCAGCGTTACTCATAATGCAGCCGCGGTTATCGCAGCCGCAAAGCACCCCTTTGTCCGGCGTGATCAGCATATGCCCGGATTCGCCCGCGCCGCCGTAAGCGCCCCGGTATATCTTGCCGTTTAATATGAGCCCGCTGCCGATGCCCGTGCTGACCGCCGTATACAGCATATGGTTGAACCCGCGGCCCGCGCCGTACTTGTGTTCGGCGATCGCGGCGATGTTCGCGTCGTTATCCACGACCGTCCGGATATCCGGAAAGTATTCATGCAAGCCGTCTCGCGCGTCGAACCCCCTTAAGTTTGCCATACTGCCGCTCATCACGATCACGCCCCGGTCGCTGTCTACGTAGGAAGGGAACCCCAACGCCATGCCTATGAGGTCTTTGCGCGGGAAATCCTGCGCGGCAAGTATCCCTTCGATATCCGTCACCAGCGTCTGCAAAAACTCCGCCGGGCCCGCCTTTATGTTTGTCGCGCTTCGATGACGGTAAACGATTACCCCATCTTCGTTTAAAATGCCATATGCGATCTTTGTACCGCCAATATCGATTCCAAGCCTGTATTTCATTGTTTTCCTCATGTAAATTGATATGCTATACCTTTACGGCTGTGTATTCATTATATTGCCTTTTTTAGAGGTTGTCAAGCACCATTCCCTGTTTATTCGGCGCGGCGGCCGTGGGAATGATTGGGAAAACCGGCGCAGGTAAACGTTTTCCATCATTTTGCCAGCAAAGGGTATTATACCGCGCTTACCCTATCATAGAGCAGTGTTTTTTCTCATAGCGGAGCGCCCTTACTGTCTTATCCTTGACGAAGCGCCTGATGCGCCACCCGCGGACCTACCATCACCTTTCCCGCGCATAGCGTGGGAAAGGACAGGCGGTCAATAAAGGCACGACATCTGCGGCGTCATCGCATAACCACGCGACCTCGGCGAATCGGTTATTCTGC
>DOMW01000181.1:4013-10534 GCA_003510345.1 Clostridiales bacterium
TTAGGTTTTTTGACACTCTGATCTTTCCCGCGCACAGCGCGGGAAAGGATGAACCCCCTCTGCATACGAAGTCTGTACCGCCCAGTGAACTAATACCTCCGCCACGAAGTAAGAGAATTATTTTTCCACTCCTTCTTTATATGCGCGCAAGCGCTCAGCGGTGCAACCAGTGCGCCAGCCTTTTATAGAGCAGAAATACGATCACCGCATCGATCGCCAGTTTTGCCGCCGTAAAGGGCATCGCGAAAATCAACACATATCCCAGCAGGGAATCTGCCGACGGGTTAAGCGCCGACGTCATAGATAAGATCGCTTCTATGGGCATGATCTGCGTATACGCGGGGATCAGCAAGTAATAATTCAGAAGCGCGGCGGAGGAAGCGGCGATTGCAACGCCTGCCAGCGTTCCCGCGACAGCGAACTTCATGTTGTGCTTTTTAGCGTAAATGATCGCCGCCGGAATAACGATCGCGATGCCGATCAGGAAATTTGCCAATTCCCCTACGCCGCCCGTTCCCGAATTTTTAAAAAGGAAAAACAATATACACTTAATGCCTTGTATGAGCACGCCCGCTACCGGCCCCAGCGCAAACCCGCCCAGCAATGCGGGAACGTCCGAGAAATCCAGTTTCAGCCACGGCGGCGCGATCGGTATCGGAAATTCGATATACATCAGCGCGAACGCCATAACGGCTAAAACCGCGACCCGTGCGAGATATTGTGTTTGCGTGACCTTTTTCCCCTTGATTAACTTTCCATGCGCCATCTTTTTTCTCCTTAAAGCAAAAAATTTCCGCCAAGCATAAAAGCCCCGGAAATCTTTGTTTCTTCTTTCATCCAGACTATACTGTCGGCTGCGGAATCTCACCACATCAACCTTTTTACAGGCTCGCAGGCTTTGGCGCGCGCGCCATTTACTGCCGGTCGGGAATTTCACCCTGCCCCGAAGACTTATTCACTTAACATATTCTATTTTAATGCCGCGGCAGGAAACTGTCAAGTGCGATGTGCCGCCCCGCTGGTTAAGGCGGGTTTATGGATTGCCGGGTAATGTTAATGCTGCCGCCGGGCGCTAAAGCGGGCAGGAAGATGCAGAATTTCTCCCTGTCAATGTTTACATTCTACAGTGAATCAAGTATAATAAAATTACTTATGCCACACATTTCATTCTTATCGGAGGTGAGAGGATACGTGGACGCGGGACCCGAACGAAAAGCGATAAAAAACGGCAGTGGCCGCGCCGCGTGTGCTTGCGGTCATCTTGCCTGAAAGCAGGTGATTTCCAATGATAAAGATTGTCAGCACAGCTGAAAAAAACACGATGAGAGAACTCAAAAGCATAGAGCCGGGCGCTTGGGTGCATCTTTTGGACCCGACGGAGGAGGAGATACTTTCCGTGCGCGACGCGCTGGGGCTGGAAGACGAGTTTATCCGCGCGGCTTTGGATGAAGAGGAAGCGGTGCGTATCGACGTGGAAAACGACCAGGTGTTGGTGCTGGTAGATATTCCGGTCGTCCGCCCGGAACGCACGTCTTTTTCTTACGCGACTATACCGCTCGGTATTATACTCGCACCGGAGAATATTATTACCGTCTGCCTGGAAGAAACATCGATCATAGAAGATTTCTGGAACAAAGCGGTGCGCGGGTTTGATACGTGCAAGCGGACACGCTTTTTGTTGCAGCTTTTGTACAGGAATTCCGGTAAATTCCTGCAATACCTGCGGCAGATAGACAAAGCGCAGACGCAGGTGGAAAACGCGCTGCACAAATCCATGCGCAACCGCGAGCTGATACAAATGCTGAAAATAGAAAAGTCGCTGGTCTATTTTTCCACCTCGCTCAAGGGAAATGAGTCTGTGCTGGAGAAAATGCTCAAGTTTAACGTGATCAAAAAATACCCGGACGATATGGACCTTCTGGAAGACGTTATCATCGAAAACAAACAGGCCATCGAGATGGGCAATATCTACAGGGATATTTTATCGGGCACGATGGACGCGTTTGCCAGCGTGATTTCAAACAACCTGAATATCGTCATGAAATTTTTGACGTCGGTGACCATTGTGCTTTCCGTACCCACGCTTATTGCCAGCCTGTGGGGCATGAACTTTGCTTCGATACCGCTCGCAAACCATCCTTACGGGTTTTTGATCATCACGCTGGTTATTGTAGGCGCTTCCGCAGCGGCGTTTTATTTCCTGTGGCGAAAGAAGATGTTCTGACGGGTACGCGCACTTGAAACAACCGGGAAAGAGTGGTACAATGAACCGCATAATAATTTAAAAAGGTATGTGTCAGATTTTATGATTGAAAAGCTTGTAATTACCGGCGGCAAGCGCCTTATGGGCGCGGTGGATGTGACCGGCGCGAAAAACGCCGCGGTAGCCATACTCCCCGCCGCAATCCTGGCGCGCGGTATCTGCGTCATAGAAAACCTTCCGCGTATTGCGGACGTGCTTATCATAAAGCGTATACTGGCTGAACTCGGCGCGGAAACAGAATTTGACGACGACGGCACAATGACGGTGGATACCACAAACATCTTAACCAGCAAAGTGACGGTCAGCTTAGTGAAACAGCTCAGGGCCTCTTATTATTTTGTGGGGGCCTTGCTGTCGCGCTTCGGGGATGCGGAGATCTCGCTGCCCGGCGGGTGCGCGATAGGCGAGCGGCCGATAGACCAGCATATCAAAGGGATGAAGGCGCTGGGGGCGGAGGTCGTGACGGAATATGGTATGCTCAAGGCAAACGCGGGCGGCGGCCTGCGCGGCGGCGATATCTATTTGGACGTCGTTTCCGTGGGGGCGACGATCAATATCATGCTTGCGGCGGTGACGGCAGAAGGCCAGACGTGCATTGTGAATGCCGCAAAGGAACCGCATGTCGTGGACGTGGCAAATTTCCTTACGTGCATGGGCGCGAAAATAAAGGGGGCGGGTACGGATGTGATCCGCATCACCGGTGTGGAAAAACTGCACGGATGTAATTATTCGATTATACCCGACCAGATAGAAACGGGTACGCTGATGATCGCGGCGGCGGCGACAAGGGGAGATGTAACGGTGAACAACGTGATCCCCACGCATATGGAGGCGCTTTCCGCCAAATTGACCGAAATGGGCGTGCGCGTGGAAGAAGGGGCGGATTATATCCGCGTGCACTGCGGCGACAGGCCAAAGTCGGTGCATATCAAGACGATGCCGTATCCCGGATTCCCCACAGACCTGCAACAGCCGGCAACCGTGCTTTTATCTACGGCGGAAGGCACGAGCATGATCGTGGAAAGCATTTTTGAATCGAGGTTTAAACATATCAGCGAGATACGCCGTATGGGCGCGAAGATCACAACGGACGACCGGGTCGCGGTCGTGGAAGGCGTGAACCGGCTGACGGGCGCATCCGTCCGCGCGACCGATTTACGGGCGGGGGCGGCGCTTATTGTGGCCGGGCTGATGGCGGATGGCGTCACGGAAATTTCCAATATAAAGTATATCGACAGGGGCTACGACCATATCGAGGCGAAGCTCAACAGCCTGGGCGCGGATATCAGGCGCGAGAAAATCGCGGCGGAAGAGGACTTTTTTTAAAACGGCTTGGCAATAGGGGGAGGGGCAAAGTATGGACTTGACGGAAAAAATGCTGTATTCCAAGAAGATGTTCAGCGGAAAATTGCTGCAAGTCTACAAAGACAGGGTTACGCTGCCAAACGGCGAGGCCGCCACGCGCGAGATTGTGCGGCATCCGGGCGGGGCGTGTGTGTGCGCGGTCGATAGCGACCTCAATATTACGTTTGTGCGGCAATTTCGCTACGCGTATGGCATGGAAGTGCTGGAGCTGCCCGCGGGCAAGCTGGAAAACGGCGAAGAGCCTTATTATGCGGCGGCGCGTGAATTGCGGGAAGAAGCGGGGCTGGTAACGGACGATATGATCCCTTTGGGCGAGCTTTATCCCAGCCCGGGGTATACGGACGAGATCATCTATATGTTTTTGGCGTTCAATCCGGAGCGCTGCGGGCAAAAGCTGGATACGGACGAATTTGTGACGCTGGAAAGAATAGGCGTGGGCGACGCGGTCAATATGGTTTTAAACGGGGAGATACACGACGCGAAAACACAAGCGTGCGTTTTAAAGGCGTATATGCTGTTGGAATACCTAAGTTCACAGGAAGAAGAAGCAGAGGAGGAAGCGGAGCATGGGGATAAAGGAGAGGTTTGACGCGGCGGCGGCGGAATATGACGCGCAGCGGCGCAAACTGTTGCCGGTGTTCGATGAATTCTATACGTTGCCGCTTTCGTTGCTGGTTTGTAAAAAACCCTGTCCCAAAGTGCTGGATATCGGCGCGGGCACAGGGCTTTTTTCAGATTTCCTTACGCAGCGTTATGAAAACGCGCATGTAACACTGATCGACCTTTCCGATCAAATGCTTGCGGTGGCGAAAAAGCGTTTTTCCGGCCGGGAAGGTTTTTCCTACATTACGGCGGATTACACAGCCTACCCGTTCCGTGAAAAATATGATATGGTGATCTCCGCGCTTTCCATCCATCATTTGGACGCAAAGAAGAAAGCGGCGCTGTACCAAACCTGCTATGATATTTTGGAAGAGGGCGGGATATTCATCAACGCCGACCAGATACTTTCCCCCTCGCCGGGGATGGAGCGGCTGTACCACGACGCATGGATGGATTTCGTGCGGCAGAGCGGCCTTTCCGAACGGGAGATCGAGCAGGCGGCTGAGCGTACAAAATATGACGACCCGTCTACAGTGGAAGAACAGCTAAACTGGCTTGCCGCCGCAGGGTTCCGGTCGATCGATTGCATTTATAAAAAGCTGTCTTTTGGCGTGCTGGCGGCGGTTAAGTAAACATTAATGTTTACTGCCCGCCAAAGGCGGGCAGTCGTATAATCATTAACTGGGGCCTGCACGAACCAAAGAAAAGTGTTTTACTGCCCGCCAAAGGCGGGCGGCTAGCGTGTCAAAAAACCTCCAAAGCATACATCGGTATGCAAAAATGAGAAAGACATCATCAAAAGCCAGAGGGTATTCCTTTGGGGTCAAGGAGCCTGCGGCGTATTATATGCCTCCGGCGGTTTAGAACCNNCCTACGGTTCTAAAAACTCCATTTAAGGGCGTTAAAAGCTCGATGAAAGTGATAAGGAAAATTTTTTGAAACAATGCAGTGCGTGTAAAAAGGCAAACCGGATTGATTTAGGAGTGATATTTATGGAAATTATTATATCTGTTTTAGGAGCAACATCCGCAATTATAATTGCAGTTGTGGGGTCGATCATTGAAGCGTGGATTCTCAAGGAGAACGGAGCGCGACCGCGCCACGATTGGCGATACAGGGAGTGCGACGTTCGCTGAACGCGAGGTGAGCAAGTCGCTGTCCTATGCGACGCAGAGAACCCGCAGTGAAGCGGGAAGCGAGTCCTTGAGCCGCCGGAGGCATAAAATCATCCCGCAGGGATACCTTGACCCAAAAGGAATACCTGCGAGAAAACACAAAAATATTTTGCTGTTTTGCCTTTGTTTTTATTTACGAAGCCTGTTTCTCTTCCTGCTTTTCCTGCTTTGGCGGCTTAAACCCTGCGGTCACAACGATGCCCGCCACACACGCCGCCGCCGGGATGATAAACGTCAAAGCCGTGGGCTCGCCGCCCGCGTTCACCGCCGAAGCGATGGACGGGAAGATGAGCGCCGACGCCGCAAAGCCGATCATCACAAGGCCGTAATTCACGCCGGCGTTTTTTGTGCCGAAATAATCGGCGGAAATGGCGGGATAGGTGCCCGCGCTGCCGCCGAACGCAAACGCGACCAGCGCGATCAAAACCATGTAGAAATAGCCCTGCGCAACGATGAGCAGCAGCACGGCGGCAATGGAAATGACAAACAGCAACAACACCACGCCTTTTCGCCCTATCTTATCGGAAAGCCAGGGCGCGATGAGCCTGCCGCACGCCGAAGCGATGCCGGTGATCATCACAGAGAGGAGCGCCGCGCTCTCGGGCAGCCCGCGTGATTCCGCAAGCGACTTGAACAATGGGTTCAAAATGAAATAGGCTGTGGTGAGCAGCATCATGGAAAAGAGCAGCATGTAATATTGCCTTGTCCGCAGTACCTCGGAAGGGGCATACTGCTTCCTTTCCGCAAGCGCGGGCGACGCGGCCGCAAACTGCCGCATATATTCCGCTGAGGGGTTCTTTATGAACCACGCGAATATCAGTATGACTGCGGCGTAAATGAGCGCCAGCGTGAGGAAAGTCTGCGCCACGCCGAATTGCGCGAGCAGGGTGTTCACCAAGGGGGTAAACAGCACGGTGGACGCGCCGAACGTGCACACGATAATGCCTGTGGCAAACCCTTTTCTATCGAGGAACCACTTTTGCGCGCACGATATGGTGCTGGTGTACGCCGCGCCCACGCCAAAACCGGCTATGCCGCCGTAGAACACGCACAGCAGCCACGGCGCGGTGGGTACGAAAGCGGCGGAGGCGGCGGAAAGCAGTATGCCCGCCACA
>DOMW01000231.1:0-5242 GCA_003510345.1 Clostridiales bacterium
CGTTCCGCATTCCCCTTGAAACCAACTAAGGTCGGCGACCTTAGTAATCCGGGAAGGCTTGCGGTTCAATATTGTAGGCCAGAATACAGAATAAAGAGATGATTTTGTAGGATTGTAAGGCATGGCTCTCCACGATTGTTCTTGCCTTTGCCTTTAAGGGAGTTTTTAGAACCGTAGGTTCTAAACCGCCGGAGGCATTTTAATCATCACGCAGTGATACATTGACCCATGAGGAATGCCCCAATAGCTCCCCATAGCTTTTGATAAATAGTACTGCAAAGGCAAAAAGCGCGGATGCGTAATGCACGCCCATAAAAACCCGTGCTACGCCTGCGCCGCTTCTTCCTCCGGCTCGAACTGGCTCATATAAAGGTCGGCGTAGAACCCGCCCTTTTCCAGTAACGCCGCGTGCGAACCCTGCTCCACAATGTCGCCGTCCTTCATGACAAAGATCACGTCCGCGTTCTGTATGGTGGAAAGGCGGTGCGCGATCACAAAGCTGGTGCGCCCGGTCATCAGGTTGTCCATCGCCTTTTGGATCAATACCTCCGTGCGCGTATCCACCGAGCTGGTCGCCTCGTCTAAAATCAGCATTTTGGGGTCGGCAAGTATGGCGCGCGCAATGGTGAGAAGCTGTTTTTGCCCCTGCGACACATTGCTGCTCTCTTCGTTGATCAGCGTGTCGTAGCCTTCGGGCAGCGTGCGCACAAAATGGTCTACCTGCGCGGCCTTTGCCGCCGCTTTTACTTCTTCGTCCGTGGCGGTAAGCCTGCCGTAACGGATATTTTCACGGATACTGCCGCTTTCCAGCCACGCGTCCTGCAATACCATGCCGAACATGCCGCGAAGGCCGCTGCGCGTAAATTCCGTGATATTCGTGCCGTCCACCAGTATTGCGCCGCCCTCAAGATCATAAAACCGCATGAGCAGCTTGACGATCGTCGTTTTGCCCGCGCCTGTCGGCCCAACGATGGCGACCTTCTGCCCCGGCTGTATTTCCGCCGAAAAATCATGTATGATGATCTTGTCTTTGTTATAGCCAAATCGCGCGTGGTCGAACGTCACCTGCCCTTTTCTGTTTGCTTCGGAAGCGGGGGCGATAGCGTCCGCCGATTCCTCCGGTTCGTCCAAAAACGCGAATACGCGCTCGGCCGCGGCCATCGTCTGTTGCAGCACGTTGGAAATCTGCGCGATCTGCATGATGGGCTGCGTAAACTGGCGCACATACTGTATGAACGCCTGGATATCGCCCACGGGCAGGCTGCCCCGCACGGCGAGGTACCCGCCCAGTATGCAAATAGCCACATACCCGAGGTTGCCTATAAACTGCATCACAGGCATCATCATGCCCGAAAGGAACTGCGACTTCCACGCGGAGTCGTACAGCTCGTCGTTCATGCCGGAAAATTCCTTGATCGATTCCTCCTCGCCGTTGAACGCCTTCACCACAAGGTGGCTGCCGTACATCTCCTCCACGTGGCCGTTTACATGCCCGAGGTATTCCTGCTGCGCGCTGAAATACTTCTGCGAACGCTTCACCACCATCACCACAAAAACCAGCGAGATGGGGATGATGGCAAGCGCGATCAGCGTCATGAGCCAGCTCATGGAGAACATCATGATGAGGATACCGATGACCATCGTAACGGACGAGATGATCTGCGATATGCTCTGGTTCAGCGTCTGGCTCAGCACATCCACATCGTTTGTGATGTAGGTCAGCACTTCGCCGTAGCTCTTTTTGTCGTAATACGCAAGCGGCAGTCTGTTGATCTTCTCCGAGATATCCTTGCGCAGGTTATACGTCACCCGCACAGACACCCGCGACATTATGATGCCTTGGATATACATAAACAGCGAGCTTATGCCATACAATATAATCAGCGAGACGAGTATCCTCTGTATCGCCGTGAAGTCTATGCCTTCCTTTGTGCCGTCCACCATGCCCACGATATCCGTGAAAATATTGGTGGTGGCCTGCCCCAGCAGGCGCGGGCCTAAGATGGCGAACACGGTGGACGCCGCCGCGAAGATCATCACAATCACCACAGCCGCCTTGTATTTGCCAATATAGCGCACCAGCTTGCGCAGCGTGCCTTTAAAATCCTTGGCTTTTTCGCCCCGCATCATGTTCATGCCGCCCGGGCCCTGCCCACCCGCTACCCGCACTGGTTTCTTTGCTTTTATTTTAGACGCCTTCATGCCTGCTGCCCTCCGATCTGCGATTCCGCTATTTCCCTGTAGGTAGGGCAGGTTTCCATAAGCGCTTCATGCGTACCCTTGCCCACGATACGCCCTTCGTCCAGCACAATAATCTGGTCGGCGTGCAATATGGTGCTCACGCGCTGCGCCACAATCAGTACGGTGCTCTTTCTGGTATAAGGCTTAAGCGCGCGCCGAAGCGCCGTATCCGTCTTGAAATCGAGCGCGGAAAAACTGTCGTCAAAGATATAGACCGGGGCTTCCTTGGCAAGCGCCCGCGCAATGGAGAGGCGCTGCTTCTGCCCGCCCGACACATTGCCGCCGCCCTCCGCGACGGGTGTTTCAAACCCTTCCTCTTTACCTGCGATAAAATCCATCGCCTGCGCGATTTCGGCTACTTTTTCGATCTGCTCATCCGAAGCGTCCCGCGCGCCATAGCGCAGGTTGGAAGCGATGGTGCCCGAAAACAGCACGCCCTTTTGCGGCACATAGCCGATCTGCTCCCGAAGGTCATGCTGCCGCGCTTCCCGCACATCCACGCCGCTCACCAGCACCTGCCCTTTGGAAGCGTCGTAGAACCGGGGGATCAGGTTTATCAGTGTGGACTTGCCCGAGCCAGTCGAGCCGATGAACGCCGTAACCTCGCCGGGGTTTGCCGTAAAAGAGATATCGTGCAGCACATCCTCCTCCGCGCCCTGGTAATGGAAATCCACATCGCGGAATTCCACCACGCCGCGTTTTTGTTCGTCGAACGGGCGGGCCTCCGCCGGGTCGAGCACGGTAAGGTCCGTTTCCAGCACTTCGGATATACGCGCCGCCGAAACGGACGCGCGGGGGATCAGCACGAATATCACCGCGATGAACAGGAAAGACATAATGATGATCATCGCGTACTGGATGTACGCCATCATATCGCCCACCTGTATGGTGGAAGCCTCGATCTGGTGCGCGCCCACCCATACGATCAGCAGAGATACGCCGTTCATCACCATCATCATAAAAGGCATCATGGTCATCATCACTTTGTTGATGAAATAGGTCGTTTTTGTGAGGTCGTTGTTTGCCTCGTCAAACCGGTTTTCCTCGTGCTTTTGTGTGCCGAACGCGCGGATGACCAACATACCCGAGAGGCTTTCGCGCGCCACAAGGTTCAGCTTATCGATCAGCTTCTGCATAATCTTGAATTTGGGCAGCGCCACAAGGAACACCGTGATAAGCAGCCCGGCGATCACCAACACGGCAAGGGCGATGACCCACGCCATGGAGGAGCTTTTGCCGAGCGCCATGATCACGCCGCCTATCCCCATAATGGGCGAGAGCAGCAGCATACGCACGGCAAGTGTAGTGAATGTCTGCACCTGCGTGATGTCATTCGTCGTGCGCGTGATAAGCGACGCGGTGGAGAACTTGTTGAACTCGTTTAGCGAAAACCCTTCCACTTTGTTAAAAAGGTCGCGCCGGAGGTTGCGTGCCATGCCCGCCGCGATGCGGGAAGAGAAATAGCCCGCTAATATTGCGGCTGTCGCGCCTATAAGCGCGATCACAAGCATGACCCCGCCCTTTCCCGCGATAAAATCGCTTTGTATTTGCCCGGTATCCACGCCAAGTTCGTCATAGAATACTTTGGTGAACGCCGCGCCCGATTGCAGGCGGATGCTTTCGGGCAATTGCGCCGCGCGCTCGCGGGCGGTTGAAACCGCGTCCCCCGGCAATTGATCCAGCATGGGCAGCACTTGGTACACTTCGTTCATGTCCACTTGGGAAAGATCGACCGCCTCGGCCTCACCGCTCTGCGCCGGTGCGTATTCCCGCATGATATTGATGAATGTCCACGCGGCGGTGCCAAACGCATCCGAAAGCTTTACCTGCGTGGCCTCATCCACTTCTTTTTTTACATAGAGCGAACCATCCGCCGTGACGGACTGCCCGACGAGGTAGGTAGGGTCGTCTTGCGGCGAACGCGCCTGATAACTCTGCTCCACAAGCTGTTTTTCGTCGTCCGCCATAAACGAGGTCATAAGGCGCATACCATTTTCGGATAGTACGTCCGGCGCGGATTCTTCTATGCCGCCCTGCTGGATGCCCGTGTTGACGATTTCGGACATATAGTCGGGCAAGGTAAGCTCAGCGAAAGCCTGCGCGAAAAGCAGCCCCAATACGGCAACCAGCATCAGCGCGAACGGCTTTAAGTATTGTAGTATTTTCAGCATATCGGTTCCTCTCCTGTCACATTCATACACCCGGATTCATTAACTTCCTGTATCGCTTTGTACAGCCGTGAAAACAGCTCGATCATCCTTTCCGTGTCGGCTTCCCCCAACCGCTCCACCACGAGTTCCACAAACCGCGCGAACCGGCGGAACGCGCATTCCATCGTTTGTTCCCCCTTGTCCGTAAGCAGAACGGACACCCTGCGGCGGTCTTTGCTGTCCGGCCTGCGTTCTATGAGGCCCTTTTTTTCCAAATGCCCCAGCATCTGCGAGATAGCGGGCATGGTCGTTTTGCTCCAGTCGGCAAGGTCGGAAACCGTTATTTCTCCCGCCTGTCCGTGTTCCTTCAAATGATGAATACCCATCAGCATGGAAAACTCGCCGCCCGCGATCCCGCTGATATGCATGTTCATCTGGGAATGCCCCAGCCTTTTCAGTTTATGCAGTATTTCCATAATCTGCTGTTTCTGATCCTGCTTTTCCATTTCTTTGAACCTCTTAGCGTGCTATGTCCCATTAATTAATCTGTTTAATAATTAATGTGCTTAACTATTATACCGCGTTTGGAAAAGATGTCAATACTTAACAGGGGAGGGGAGTTAGGTTGTACTTGCAGTATTAAGATAAATTAACTTAACGTTAGGCAATGCAGACCGCGCATCTGTTTGGCCCTATTGCAGGCGGCAATTCAACAATGTTTGCCTATGCCCAAGTTAGAAAATCGGGACTTGAACCCGCCCCTGCGCTTTTATTGAAACGGAAACTTTTCCCACCATGGATAATTACGACGCTGCCGCTGGGCGTCAAGGGGGCAGGGGGATTCGGAATTT
>DOMW01000231.1:5399-5573 GCA_003510345.1 Clostridiales bacterium
TCCGCATTCCCCTTAAAGCCGACATAGGCCCGCGACCTTAGTAATCTGGGAAGGCTTGCCGTTCAGCAATGTAGACCAGAATACAAAATAAATGAAGTGATTTTATAGGATTGTAAGGCATGACTTCCGCAATTGTTCATGCCTTTGACTCTAAGGGAGTTTTTAGAACCGTAG
>DOMW01000176.1 GCA_003510345.1 Clostridiales bacterium
CGACGCAAGCGTGCTTTCCGTGCTGAATCAGTTCGCGCAGGGGCCTGTATGGGTGTTTATGCCCGGTTACGGCTACCCTGTGCTGGACAGGACTGCGCAGGGCGTACAGCCTTCGCCGTCACTTGAACCATCGTCACCCGAACCAACACCGTCACCGTCGCCAAGCGAAGAGCCGACTCCCGGCCAAACGGAACCGCCGCAGGCAACCGAAACGCCGTCGGCAACATCCACGCCGCCGGTGCAATCATCCGCGCCGCCAGCAACATCCACACCGCCGGTGCAGACAGCCCTGCCGCCCGAGCCGACTACATCGGCCCCGACGGAAGAACAGAACGACGGTGAACCCTCATGAAGCGGCGTATACGGGAAAAAAGCGGCGCGTCTATTTTCTTCGCGCTGATACTGATGATCGTTCTTCTTACGATCGGCACGTCCGTACTGGCGGCGGCTACGGCGACAATGAACAGCGCAGCGAGCTTGATCGGCGATAAGCAATTGTATTACGCGGCGCGTTCCGTGGCGGATACGGTGACGCGAGGCATTCTGGAAGATACGGATATGGCGGAGGCATGGGAAAATTACATCATAGCGAACTGGAGCGAGATGGAGAACGCCGCCGGTACGAATCCCCCCTCTTTTCAGTGCGCGCTTTCGGCCACGGGCCTGCCGAACGGAGGAAGACTGACTATTTCGCCGCTCACGGTATTCCCGCCGCGCGTGCATGAAGGCGCGCTTACAGGGAGTACGATGCGCGTCGAGTTTATTGTGTCTTATGGGGCAGGCCAATATGCAATGGCCGCGAAATACCAATACAGGCCGGGTGACGCGGACGCATCGCCGACAGGCTGGATATTCCTGGGGTATGAACAGAATGTGTAATAAGCGAAGCAAAAAAAAGAACGGTGAAATGCTGATAGAGACGGTCATCAGCATCGCGGTATTCGCGCTTGTAATCGTGGCGGTGACCACGCTTATTGCGGTATCGCACAATATGCTTAACACATCACAGCGGGAATATGCGCGTATCGAAGGAAATATAAACGCCATAGAATCGATGGACAATGCCGCTATTGCGGGCGGTGCGCCGGGCAGTACGTCTGGTACGCTTACCTATACGTTTTCCGTTCCGGGTTCCGCCGCGCCGGAAGTGGAAATCAACCAGGATATTGCGATACAGGGGGTGGGCGAGATTGTATTCTTTGCTCCAAAAAATACTTGACAGGCATACGCGCGCGCTGCCGGGTATGAAAAAAGCGTTTACGCTGATCGAGCTGATAATTGCCATTTCGGTATTCAGCATTTTTTCCGCCGGTGCGGTGGGCGTGCTCGTACCTGTCATGAATATTTACACGAACGCGATTCAGCTTTCGGACGCGCGCCTCATTGCTTATGACATTATGGGAACGATAGAAAACGAACTTGTCTACGCGCAAGACAACGATGCGTTTCCCCTGACGGTGAACGGCGACACACTCCAATTCGCGGGCCGCTTCGCGAATCAGGAAACCTATATCACAACGAAAAACCCTTCAAGCGGCGTGCACGATTACCTTTATATGTATATCCACCCGAGGGGAGATACCGGGGTGGCCCCCGCATTCACGCTCTATTACGATACGCCGTTCTACAAAAGATTTACCGTACAGGCGAATTTTGCAGTCACTGCCGAAAACGTTGTGACGGTCACGGTTAATGTGCTGGACCGGAATAACGTTATCATCTATACGTTAGTCCATACTGTAAGGCCGCTTTACGATTATTCCATGCGGGCGTGAAGAAACTATTTTTCCACAGTAATCTCACCGTAAAGCAAAAATAAAATACTTTTTCCAATCCTGCCGTTGTCTTTTACTTATGTAGTACCCCCCAACGAGCCAAAGGGTGTCTTTCGGTACCCTCGGGGTGTCAAAAAACCTCCAAAGCATTCATCGGTATGCAAGAATAAGAAATATATCTATCAAAAGCTATAGGGTATTCCCCTGGGGTCAAGGTATCACTGCGTGATGATTAATATGCCTCCGGCGGCTCAAGGACGCTGCGCTCCTTGAGAATCCTTGCTTTTAAACCCATTTCCAGAGAGTCACATGCCTTTAAGGGAGTTTTTAGAANNTTCTGAACCGCCGGAGGCATATATTGCGCCGCAGGCTCCTTGACCACAAAGGAATACCAAAAATCAAACATAAAACACTTCCCCAATCCTGTCGTTATCTTCTGCTTATGCAGCGTTCCCATGGCAAGCCAAAGGGCACCTTTCGGTGCCCTTGCCATAAATGTCATATTACTTCTCATGTGGCGGTTCCATTTCATTTCGCGGCGTATTATTCTGGGATTGTGGGGCTTGCATCCCACTTTGTACTGGATTCTGATAACCCTGCGGGGGTTGCCCGTTCACAAAACCGCCGGGGTAGAAAGGCGATTTTTGCCTCTTTGGCTTTTCGCCATGCTTCGTGATCCACCTCCTGCGCAGATAGCGGCACAGCTTGTAGATCGCGAAAATGATGACCGCGATGACCGCGAGCAGTAAAAGCACCGGCGCCGCCGCCGCAAAACCTACAGCGAAGTCTTGCAGAAACTGCCCCACACCCGTCATGGAGAGCTCATATGCGTTCGCGGCGCGTTCCCCGAGCGGGTCGCCCGTCGCCGTGATTGTCTCGGCCGAGATCACCTCATTCAAATCGATGGTGACCCGCGTAAACTCCACAAGATCATCCATGCCGCGCTTTGACCCCTTGTAGGAGTCTAGCTCGTACAGCACATCGGAAAGTTCGGCCTCAAGCGCGATAATATCCTCCATCCTTGTCGCGGATGCAAGATGGTTCATCAGCCGGTCATAGCGGTTTTCCAGTATTTCGATGCGCGCTTCCGTATCAAAATACTGGTCGGAAATATCTTCGGTGGTGATCTGCTTATCCCGCACGGTGCCGATACCCGAAATCGTGTCCAGAAAATCATTGTAACTGTCTACGGGCACGCGCAGTATCATTGTGGAATAGCGCGCGCTGCCATACTCGTTTTTGTCGTCGTATGTGTTCTCACTTTCCACATACCCGCCCACGCCGGCGAGAGCTTTTTTGATTTCGGTGTAATCATTGTCAAATTGCTTTGACTCCATTTGAAAATAAGCGGAATAGACGAGCTTGCGCCCGGTATCCGGTATGTTCGCGTTGGGAAGCGCGCCTATGCTGCCGGCAGGTTCTTCCGTCGCCGCTTCATCACCGGCATAACCCGCACCCGATTCTTCCAGCGTCCTCTCGGTTTCGCCCGCACCAGAATCCATTGCGCCCAATACCGGCGCGGATGTGGCAGCCGGGGCGGCCTGCGGAGCTTCCTCCGCGATAGACGCACTGGAAGATTCTTGTGCGGGGGCGGCACATCCCACCGCGATAAACAGGAACAAAACACAAAATGCCGCAATCAATACTTTCGTTTTCATAGAATAACACCTGCCTTATAGAATTCTTGTAACGCCGCTTTTTACGCGGTTTCAAAAATATAAACCAGGCGTGGGAGGAAAATATTACAGAAAGTCAGAAAAAAAGATATTCAATACACATGCCCCGGTGACAATCTTTTGATTCCCGCCTCACTGTGGGTTCGCCGCGCCGTAGGCGCCACGGCTAAAAGGAATACCCAGCCACGCGCAAACTGTACTATTCATGATAGAACACACATGCAAAGTGCTTTATAATAGCCTTTTTATAGGAAACATGCAAGAACACCCCTATTGATTTCGGGGCAGCTTCAGGCAGCTATGAGCCGATATTATTATGATGGGCTACAGCACAAAACCGCAAGCCGCGCTCACAAATCATCCGCGTCCTGCGTGGGCGTGCCGCAGTCTTCGTCTGTGCCGCTATAGCTGCCCAACACGTCGTTTTTGGTGGATTCGTGCCATTCCTCCACCACATCCAACGATTCATCCTCTGTTCCTTCCGGTTTGATAAAACAACCGCTCTTCTTTTCCAAAGTAAAACCCTCTTTCTTCCCACCTCCCCCTGTCTCTATAGTAAACATAGTTCAATCTGCCAAATCGACTACTTTTCCAGCATTATACGCAACACATTCGCCAAAGAAAAAGCACGCGGGCGCGCCTGCGTGCTCCTTGAATTTTTTGATGTATACAACATAAATACAAGCATCAGTACACTCTAACTGATCGTAATCCCCACGATTTCTTTACCTCTTGTCCCCACAACAATCGTATTCCCAAAGACCGCGGGCGACGCTTCTATGTTCGTATCCCCTACGTGCAGGGTATCCAGCAGCGTGCCGTCTTTTGCGTCCAGCAGATGCACATTCCCGCCGCTGCCGTCGCATTGCACAATATAGGCGCTGCCGTCTTCGGCATATACGGCGACAGGCGACGACCATGCGTATGTGTCCATCTCAAACGCCCAGCGCTCTTCTCCGGTAGCGCGGTCCAGCGCGACCAGCCTCCCGGTACGCTTGTATGGCGTACGCGCAACAGGCACGATCAACAGGTCTGCAATCTCTCCCCTTCCAAGAACGGCAGTCGCCTGCACACCGCCCGAGATACCTTCTTCCGTGTGTACTTCATAGGGTTTTTTCCAAATGACTTCGCCTGTCATGGCGTTGAGCTTGTAGATAAAAACACGCCCGGTATGGGTCTTTGCGTCCTGCTGCCAATGCAGCGACGGCGCGACATAAAGGAAACGGTTGCCTTGCGCGTCCTCCTCAAAAATGGGCGAGGCGTTCGCGTCGTCCAAAATATCCTGCGCCCACACAAGCTGCATCGTGTTCAGGTCAATGCACATCATATCGCCCGCATTGTCGCACACATACATATAGTTTTTCCAAATGGACGCGCTGTCTTCCATACCCCACCAGTAAGCCTCCTCGCTTGTGCGGTTTGTGGAATACGTCCACTTTGCCTCGTCTGAGGGGGCGATGGAGAGCGCGCCGGTCTGCGGGTCGTACCGCGTATTCAGCTTCATTGTGTACAGAACGGCATTCTCACCGGGATAAAACAGGGTGTCCGTCTGCTCGTCCACAAGGGCGGAACTGTCAAACGCGTGAAACTCACGCGGGGAGAAGGGGTCGTTTGCGCCGAATTCATAGAGCTTTGTGAAGTCGATCAGGCTGTAGATAAACACACGCGCCTGCCCCGCTTCCCCGGCGGACGAAGGAAGCGAATCACCCGCGCCCACATATAATATGGGATACCCGCGCGGATCGAGCGCACCCGCGCCCTTAAACGGAAGGCCGATGCTGAGTTTATCGCGCGTAGGTGTGCCGTCGGCAAGGTCGAGGAAATATACATTACCGTCCATCGTCGCGTAAATGACCTCGACAAGGCTTTCCTTTTGTTTTTTTTCGGGGTACAGGTTCATGACCTGTTTTGTCTGCTCATCCCATTTCACAATGAGCGGCTGGCCCGTCCACCCGCTGCCCGACCATTCGTCCGAGCCTTTGGATTGCGTGAGGTCGCCCTTTGGGAGCGAGCCCGTTTCGGCTGTCCAGAACGTGTCGGATAGTTTTCTTTCCGTGACAGCGGGCGTACCGAAACTGGCGGAGTCCCTGTAATTATTGCCACGGAAAGTGACAATGCCTTCCATGCCGGTGTAGGAATCGCCGTCCGGGAACGATACCGCTTGCTCCCGCGTATAAGCGGGAACTTCACTGCCATCTACCATCAGCTTGGCGGAAAACCCCATATTCGCGGGGTCGGTGGAGGATACTGCCCGCGGCTTTTCCAGCGAGGCGTTCTCCGCTGCCGCCGCGTTATATTCCGCCGGGATATCCTGCGCCGTTTTGCCGCCATACCAGCGCTGGCGCAAATAGACGCCGCCGACCGCGATAAGGGCGGCCGCCACGGCAAGGACAATGAGAAGGACTTTTCTTTTTTTCCGCGTGACCGGTTTCTGTTTATATTTTTTCATAATGACAGTATATAGGTTCGACGCGGGCTTTTCATCATTGAGTTGTAAAAGTTGGAAAACCATTGCATATCCGTCCAACTACAAACCCATATTTTATTGTGTAAATATCTTGCGGTTGCTTCTGGGTATTCCTTTGTGGTCAAGGAGCCTGCGGCGCATTGATAGTATTCCGCCTTCGGCGGCTTCGGGGCAAGCCCCTAAGAACCCCAGCGTAGCGCCAAAACATTAGA